>NZ_VRMC01000001.1:0-154292 GCF_008369905.1 Pseudonocardia sp. EV170527-09 | reverse complement strand
AACTGGATCACCAGACTGTCCGCCGCGCACCAGAGCGGACGACTCGAGGCGGAGCTGAAGAAGATCCGCCGCTACAAACTGATCATCATCGACGAGGTCGGCTACATCCCGTTCGACCAGGACCCGGCGAACCTGTTCTTCCAGCTCATCGCCTCACGCTATGAACAGGGCTCGGTCATGGTCACCTCGAACCTGCCCTTCGGACGGTGGGGCGAGACCTTCTCCGATGACGTCGTCGCCGCAGCCATGATCGACCGCCTCGTCCACCACGCCGAGGTCCTGACCCTATCCGGGGACTCCTACCGCACCCGCGCCCGCCGCGAGCTCCTAGCCAAGCACAACCGCGCCAGCAACGACTGAACACCCGACAAGGGGGTCAGTCCCAATCCGTCGTTACGGGGTTACTCCCAACCCGCCGTTGACAGCTCGCGATGCGGCGGATCGATCAGAGCAGCGGCCGGGTCGACGTCGTCCCGGTCCCGTGCGGGTCGACGCGGGAGGACCAGTGCCGCCCGTGCGCGGAGAAGGCTCGACGGCTGCGCATGGTGCAGTGCCGCGAGGGCTGGCACCTCGAGGACGAACCGATCGCCAAGCCTGCTGACCCGACCGCGGCGCAGAAGGAGCTGATGACGGTGCGGGCGGACCTGCACGCCGCCTACACCGACGCCCGCGCCAAAGGCGACGACGCCGAGTGCGAGGAGATCCGCGAGACCGTCGCCGAAGTCGACACCGAGCTGCGCACGCTCGGTGTCCGTGGCCGCCTGGCTCCGCTCGACCCGACACCACAGACAGTGCGCCGCTCCACCCGCCGTCGCCAGGACGCACCGAACCTCCCGCGCCGCCCGGTGGAGGACCGCACCCTGGGCCGGGTGTTCGGCGGGAAGTACCGGCCCTCGACCTTCCTCACCCTGACCCTCGATACGTACGGGCGGGTGGACAAGCGCGGGGCCGCGCTCGACCCGGACACCTACGACTACCGCCGCGCCGCGCGGGACGCGATCCACTTCCCGAAGCTGCTGGACCGGTTCTGGCAGAACACCCGCCGGTGTGTGGGCTGGGACGTGCAGTACTTCGGCACCGTGGAGCCGCAGAAGCGCGGGGCACCGCACTTCCACGCCGCCATCCGCGGCACCATCCCGCGTTCCGAGCTGCGGGCGATCACCGCGGCGACCTACCACCAGGTCTGGTGGCCCGCGCACGACGAGATCGTCTACTCCGGGGACCGGCTGCCCCGCTGGGACAACCACCACAAGGCGTTCGTCGACCCGGACACCCGCGAGCCGCTGCCCACCTGGGACGAGGCCACCGACCCCGATGTCCTCGCGGCTCCGGCGCACACGGTGGTGTTCGGGCCGCAGGTCCACGTCAAGGGCATCCTCGGCGGAACGGAGGAGGCCGGACGCCACATCGGCTACCTGACCAAGTACCTCACCAAGTCCGTCGGGCAGGCCGCCGGCCTCGACGACTCGGCGACCTCCCGCCAGCGCGAGCACGCCCGCCGCCTCGCCGCGGAACTGGCCGTCACGCCGTGCTCGCCGCGCTGCCCGATCTGGCTGCTCTACGGCATCGAGCCCAAGGGCGCCCGACCCGGCACAACGCCAGGGCATTGCACGGGCAAAGCGCACAAGCCCGAACACCTCGGCATCGCCGGACGCCGAGTGCTCGTCTCCCGCAAGTGGTCCAACAAGAGCCTGTCCGACCATCGCGCCGAACGGACCGCGTTCGTTCGGCAACTCCTCGACCGCGCCGGAGTCCAACCCGCCTACGCCGTCGACGACGGGCCGTTCGAGTGGGAGACGACCAAGCCGGGGGACTCCGACGTGCCTCCCCGCACGGTGCTCCTGCTCCACGCGATCAACCAACGGAGTCGATGGCGCGCTGACTACGACGCCGCCGTCCTGGCGACCGCCGACGCACCACCCGACGACCGTTCGGCAACCGGTCCCGGCGACGCCACGGAGGACCGTCATGCAGCGTGAGCGACCGGAGATCCATCCGTTGTGGACGGCCGCTGAGCTGTCCCACTACCTCGGTGTCCCCGTCCAGACCCTCTACCAGTGGAAGTGGCTCGGCCAGGGCCCGCCGGTGCACAAGATCGGTCGCCACCTGCGATACGACCCCTCCGAGGTGCGTGCCTGGATCGCCGGGTCGCGCTCGGAGGTGGCGTAGGCATGGGTCACGTCGAAGACCGCTGGTGGCGCGACGAACGCGATCCGACGACCGGCAGGACGGAGCGTCGCAAGACCGAGCGGTTCGGCCGCGGACACCGATACCGGGTCCGGTTCCTCGACCCCGAGGGGCGCGAGCGCAGCCGGAGCTTCCCGGACCGTCGGAAGCGCGCCGCCGACGAGTTCTTGGTCAGCATGGAGAGCGACAAGAGCCACGGCAGCTACATCGACCCGAAGGCCGGCCGGATCACCTTCGGCGACTACGCTCGCCGCTGGCTGGCCTCCCAGACGTTCGAGGCGTCGACCCACAACAGCGTGACGTGGCGGCTGAATGCGCAGATCCTGCCGTTCTTCGAGCGCCGTGAGCTGGGCGCCATCAGCCCCACCGACGTCCGCACCTGGATCCGCGGAATGCAGGATCGCGGCGTCGCCGAGAGCTACCAGGCCGGGTGCTTCGCGCACGTCTCGTCGATCCTGACCGCCGCGGTCGACGACCGGCTCATCCGCGAGAACCCGTGCCACGCCCGGTCGGTGGTCCGGCCTAAGCGCCCGCCGGTCAAGGTGATCCCGTGGTCGCGCACGCGGGTCGACGCGCTTCGGACGGCGATGCGGGACCGGTTCGCGATCTTCGTGGCGCTCGGCGCCGGGTGCGGGCTCCGGCAGGGGGAGGCGTTCGGAGTGTCCCCGGGCGACATCGACCGGGAGGCCGGCATACTCCACGTCGTTCGGCAAGTGCGCCTCGTCGACAGCCGACTCGCGTTCGCACCTCCCAAGCGCAACAAGACCCGCGACGTCCCGATCCCGGACGCCGTCCTGCACCTGGTCGACCAGCACATGCAGCGGTTCCCACCGGTGCCGGTCACGCTGCCGTGGCGCACACCGTCCGGCGAGCCGACCACGGCCCGCCTGCTGCTCACCGACGAGCGTGGGGGAGCGCTGCGGCGCAACCACTTCAACGAAGCCGTGTGGAACCCGGCCCGGAGGGCGGCCGGTGTCGTCAACCCCACCCGCCAGGACGGGACACACGCGCTCCGGCACTACTACGCGTCCGTCCTGCTCGACGCCGGGGAGAACATCCGCGCGCTCTCCGAGTACCTGGGTCACCACGACCCGGGCTTCACCCTGCGCACCTACACCCACCTGATGCCATCCAGCTCGGCCCGCACCTGCCGTGCGATCGACGCCGCGTTCGGAGGCCGTGAGGAACGACCTGACGGCCCGGGGACGGCCCAGAGCGATTCATAGGTCTCTGACCTGCGGCGACTTCTGCATCCGGCTTACAGACCGACTCGTCCGCCCCGCTCTGCCCGACATGCGCCGGGGGAGCGGGGTTCGTGCGCTGAGCAGCGCACGATGCTCTCGCGACCTCTCGGCGACGTGCCACGGCACGGTGACGGCCTGGGACATGATCATGCTCGGCGCGCCGTGCGGAGGTCACCGGCCCTGCGTTGCCTCCTCGATTCCCGAGCGGTGTCGGGCGCGGGCGGAGCCCGATGGATGCGGTTCCTCGGGGGTGGCGCCGTGGGCCGTCTGCTCGCTAGCGTCCGGCTTCGTGAGCGACTGGGAGATTGCACAGGTCAACATCGCGCTACCGGTGGTTCCGTTGTCCGAGCCCGAACTCGGGTGGTTCGTGGAGGCTCTCGCTCCGGTGAACGCTGTGGTCGACAGCGCGCCCGGGTTCCGGTGGCGCATGCAGACCGAGGACGGCGACGCCACCGCGGTCCGGGCGTTCGGGGACGACCGGCTCATCGTCAACATGTCCGTGTGGGCCTCTGTCGAGGCGTTGGCCGACTTCGTGTATCGCGACCCGGCCCATGTCGCGGTGCTCCGCCGAAAGCGTGAGAGTTTCGTGCGCCTCGGCGAGATGCATCAGGCGCTGTGGTGGGTCCCGGCTGGGCATCGGCCTTCGGTGGACGAGGCTGAGGAGCGGCTCGCCCATCTCCGGGCTCACGGACCGACGCCCCGGGCGTTCACGTTCCGAGTCCAGTTCCCGGTCCCCGGTACCGAGACCGACTCGATCTCCGGACACGAGGATTGGTACTGCCGCGCTTGAGGCAGGAGGTGTCCCGTCGTCGGCGACGCCGGCGGGGCAGCCGAGCCACGGCGATCCCGAGGCCGGCACTCAGATCGGTGGTGTGCACCACGATCTCCAGGGTTCTGGTGAGCAGGAAGTCGTCGCGACGCAGCGCCCAGCCTTGCCGCGGGATCGAGATGCTGGGAAGCGTGGTTCCGGCCCGAAGCTGTGTGGCGACGGTGTCCCGGGCGTCGGCGACACGCTGCAGGAGGCGTGCGTGTCCGAGCGCGGCTTCCGCGTCGTCGATGGACCGGCCACAGTAGAGCAAGCTCGTCCGCTGCCAGCAGATCCGAGCGGAGAGAAGTTGCACTCAGGAACGGTTCATCGAGCTGCTCTGTAGGGGCGCTCGTCATTGATCCTTGAATCGCAGCACTCGACCCGCGTCCCGGTACTCGCTTGCTGCGGTACCGGCAGGGGCAGTGGTCACTCCATCTCCACAGATCCCCCTCGACGAGCCGACTACCGCCCCCGGAGATACGCGGTGATCATCGTGGTCAGCTCGTTCTCCAGCCGTCGCGCGGGGATCCGGTCCGGCGCCGCCGACAGCGCGTGGACCATGAGCTCCAGGGTGGTCGTGACGATCTGCGCGGCGGCCTCCGTGTCCTCGACGCCCACCTCGGGATGGCGGACCAGGAGGTCCCGGAACCTGAGCATCCGGCCGCGCTGGTACGCCTCGATCTTCGTCATGACGGCGCCGGCGCGGGGCGCTTCCTCCATGAACAGCCGCAGCAGTCGTGGGTCGTCGCGGTGGTTCGCGATCGCGGTGCGCACCATCGCCCGCACGAGCTCCTCCAACGGCTGATCGCCTACGTCCTCACCGGACGTCAGCGGCGCGGCGCCCTGGCCCAGGTGCCGGGTCAGGAGCTCGGCCAGGATCGCGTCCTTGTTCGGGAAGTACTGGTACAGCGAGCCGATCGAGCACCGGGCCTCCTCGGCGATCCGGTTCGTGGTGCCTGCGGCGTAGCCGTACGTGGTGAAAACGTGAGCAGCCGCGGTGAGGATCCGCTCGCGGGTGAGTTCTGCCCGGACCTGACGCGGCCGCCGACGTGCGGCGATCCGGCGCTGCTGCGGGGTCATGTCCCTCCCGGGTGCGCGGGCCGAAAGCGAGTAGCCCAGAAAGTGAGCTCCTACTTAGAATATGGCTTCTAGCTGCGATGATACAAGCAAGGGAAGGCTCACCATGCTCGAAGTGCTCAGGATGCTCGACCCGCGAACCGCCGCCGTCCTCGAACGGCTCTACGCCGAGTCCGACAGCCGGCCCGAGCCGGTCCCGCCGAAGGACCTCGCGGAGTACCCGCGTCCCGTCGAGCTCACCGAACAGGTCCGCGCGTTCGACGACGAGTTCCTGACCCTGGAGAAGGAGCAGGCGGCGTACTGCTACACCCAGGCCCGCGCCACGGGCGCGCGCACGATCGTCGAGTTCGGGACGTCGTTCGGGATCTCGACGATCTGGCTGGCCGCCGCGGTCCGGGACAACGGCGGCGGAACGGTGATCAGCGCCGAGCGGGTGCCGCGCAAGGCGGAGCGGGCCCGCGCCCACGTCGCCGAGGCCGGTCTGGAGCAGTACGTCGAGATCCGGGTCGGCGACGCCTGCGAGACCCTGCGCGACCTCGACGGCCCGGTCGACATGTTTCTCAACGACGGCTTCCCGGACGTCGCACTCGAGGTCCACCGCCTGGTGACCCCGGCACTGCGGCCGGGCGCCCTGGTCATCACCGACAACGTCGGGCTCATGCCGGACCTCTACGCCGACTACCTCGCCTGGATCCGCGACCCGGCGCACGGGTTCGTCTCGGTCCGCATCCCGTTCCACGGCGGCACCGAGATCTCGGTACTGACCGAGGCGGTGCCCGCGTGAAACGACTCATCGACACCCTGCTCCGGACGGCGACCGTCGAGCGCGTCGAGCCTCTCGCAGGCCGCTTCCGGGCGATCACCCTCACCCTCACCGGCGCCGGGATCCGCGACCTCGAGGTGAAGCCCGGTCAGCAGATCCGTGTGCAGGCCGGGGCGGCCAACCCGGTCGTCGACCTGCTCGTCGGCGCGCTGCGGACCTACTCGATCTGGGAGTACGACCGAACCCGCATGGAGCTGCGGATCTTCGATCACGGCGAGGGGCCGGGCGCGCAGTGGGCACGGCGGGTCCGCCCGGGTGAGGAGGTCAGCGTGTTCGGACCGGAGGGCTCGTTCGTCACCCGGCCCAGCTCCTACCACCTCTTCGCCGGGGACGAGACCGCCGCGGTCGCGTTCGGCGCGATGATCCGTGGACTGGACGACGGCGCGCCGGTGCACGCGGCGATCGAGGTCGACACCGAGCAGGACCAGCTACCGATACCCGGCGAGGTCACCTGGATCCACCGCAACGGCCGATCGGCCGTCAAGTCCGCCGATCTCGTCGTGGCCGTGGCGAACCTGGACCTGCCGGAGACACCGGGGACGGCGTACCTGGCGGGCGAGGCCGGGACCATACAGATGGTGCGCGAGCACCTGGTCCGCGACCGGGGCTGGCACCGGCGCAACGTCGTGACCAAGCCGTTCTGGGCGCCGGGGAGGACCGGAATGGACTGACTCCTGCGGTCGGGGGGCCTCCGCCGCCGAGGACCGGACCTGACCGCATCGGGCGGCAGGGTCGTCCTCGACCGCTCCCGAACACCCCGGAGGACGCCATGTACGCACCCGCCCGCCACGACGAGACCACCGGTCTCCTCCACTACATCGACCAGCAGCTCACGGCGATCCGCTCGGCCCTGTACGGCCTCACCGAGGAGCAGGCCCGTGCGACCCCGTGCCGCAGCGCGCTCTCGGTGGGCGGCCTGATCAAGCACGCTGCCCACTGCATGCGCGGCGCGGTGCAGCGGCTGACCACCGAGGTCACCACCCAGCCCCTCGACGCGGCCGCGGTCGCCGAGTTCACCGCCAGCTTCGCGATCGGCGACGACGAGACGGTCGCCGGCACCCTGGCCGAGTTCGACGACGCACGGACCGAGCTGCTCGCCGTCGTCTCGCGGACCGATCCGGCAACGGAGTCCACGGCGCCGCCCACCCCGTGGAACGGGATCCACGACGCGCGCCCGATCCACACCCGCTACTACCTCGTCCACCTGGTCGAGGAGTTCGCCCGGCACGCGGGCCACGCCGACATCATCCGCGAGCAGATCGACGGTGCCGCCGTCCCGGCGTTGGAGCTCACCCTCGCCGGGGCCCCCGCGAACGACTTCTTCACCCCGTACGACGCCGCGCCGGGCACCGTGCTGGCCTGAGCGGTGTCAGGATCGTCGCCATGCGGATCGCGGGGGAGATCGTGCACTGGCGGGGTCCGGCGCCGTACCACTTCGTGCGGCTGCCGGACGATGCCGCGGCGGTCGTCGCCGACGTCGCGCGGGACGTCACCTACGGCTGGGGCATGGTCCCCGTCGACGCCGTGCTGGGTGCGACCCGGTTCAGCACCTCGCTCTTCCCGCGCGACGGCGGGTTCCTCCTGCCCGCGAAGGATGCTGTACGCCGGGCCGAGGAGGTCGAGGTCGGCGACGTCGTGCAGGTCGAGCTGGAGATCCGTACCCGCCGGTGACGCGCGGGTATCCCCGCGCCGGTCCGGTCGTTGACCAGCACGGACCCGCTCGAGGAGGACGGATGCGTCGACGACGACGGAACGGAGCGGTCGCGGCCGCCCTGGCGGTTGCGGCCCTGGTCGGGCTCGCCTCGCTGCAGCCCGCACTGGCGATCGGCCCGTTCGGCCCCTCGGGGCGGGTGACCGTCACCCCGACGGCCTCCAACCAGTTCGCCGGGACCCTCGACGAGGGCTCCGGCAGCCGCGAGTACACCGCCCGCCACGGTGCCCCGCCCGACGGCGGCACCGGCGCGCTCGAGCTGCGCACCCCGGGCGACGGGGACAAGCGCCAGTACGCCACCGACGAGGTCGCCGGGCCGTTGTCCCGGTTCACCGATGCCAGCTACTGGGCCTACCGCGACCCGGCGTCCTCGAGCGGGCAGATGCCGTCGTTCGCGATCGCCGTCGACGTCAACGGGGGCACCCTCGAAGCCCGTGACCTGTACGTCCTCACCTACCTGCCCGACCGGGCGCCCGCCGGCACCTGGACCCGCTACGACGTCGGCGCCGGCACCTTCTGCCTGACCCACCAGATCGGCCGGGTGGACGCCTACCGGCAGTGCCGCGACGGCGGCGAGCAGCGCACCCTGGAACAGATCATGGCCGAGTACCCGCACATGACCGCCTACGCCGCCGGGTTCAACCAGGGCGGGGGCGACGGCGGCCTGGTCGGCGCGGTCGACCTGATGCAGGTCGGCGGCCGGGTCTACGACTTCGAACCCGCCTGAGCCGGGCGGGTCTCAGCTCACACAGAACTCGTTGCCCTCGGGGTCGCTGAGCGTGGTGGTCACCGGGCCCCGGTCGCTCGTCGTCCACAGCACCCGCGCCCCGAGCGCGACCAGGCGCTCCACCTCCGCGGGCGCCTCGTCCTGCCCGACCTGCAGGTCCAGGTGCACCCGGTTCTTGGCCGACTTCGACTCGGGGACACGCTGTACGAACAGCCGCGGCCCCGGCCCGCGGGCGGTGGCGACGTCGCGGAACCCGCGGCGTTCGCCGTCGGCCAGCACGTCGGCCTCGCCGAGGTGTCCGGCGGCCAGCAGGCCGTCGACGACCGTCGTGTGGTCCTCCACCTCGTAACCGAGGGCAGCCGCCCAGAACCGCGCGAGGGCGTGCGGGTCCGCGGCATCGAACGCGATCTGCAGGGTCGGGGTCATGGCGACGATCCTGGCCCACGACGAGGACGGCCCCTGTCCGCGTGACGAGCCACCCGCTGGGTACGGCACTGCCATAGGCTCGACGGGTGCAGTACGACTTCACCGACCTACGGCTGTTCCTGCACGTCGTCGCCGAGGGCTCCATCACCGGTGGCGCCGCGCGGGCCAACCTGAGCCTGCCGTCGGCGAGCGCGCGGGTCCGGGCCCTGGAGCGGCACGCCGGGGTCGAGCTGCTGGTCCGGGAGCGGCGCGGTGTGCGCACCACCCCGGCAGGGCGGGCACTGGCCCGGCACGCCCGCGACGTCCTCGACCGGGCGGCGCGCCTCGACGGCGCGATCGCCTCCTACTCCCGGCCGGCGAGCGCGCCCCTGTCGCTGCTCGCCGGGAGCTCCGCGATGCACGACCTCGTGCCGCGGGCGGTGACGGCGTTCCTGCTGGCCCGGCCGCACTCCGACGTCGACGTCACCCTGCGGCGCAGCGTCGAGACCGCCCGCACCCTCGCCGACGGTGGAGCGGACCTGGGGATCGTGCTCGACCACGTGGCCGCCGGACAGGGACTGCGCGCCGAGCCGCTGTGCGACGACTCGCTGGTCGTCGTCGGCACCGGGCACGGTGTGCTCGACGGCCGGGACACGATCGCGTTCGCCGAGGCGGCCGAGCACCCGATGGTGGGGCTGGCCGCGTCGGCACCGCTGCAGCTCTCGCTCGACGCGCAGGCGGCCGAGGCCGGGCTCGCGCCGCGGTACCGCACCCGCGCCGCGGACCTGGGCACGGTGGTCGCGCTGGCCGAGGCGGGGGCCGGACTCGCCGTCGTGCCCCGTCGCGCGGCCGCCGTCCCGGCCCGCGCCGGCCGCCTGCAGGTGGTCGCGTTGGACGAGTCGTGGGCCCGGCGAGGGCTGTCGCTGTGCTGGGGAGCGGCCCTGGAGCCGAGCTCGCCGGGGTGGCCCGCGGTGCAGGCACTCGCCGACCACATCCGCTCTGTCTCTGCCACAGTCGAAGGCTGAGAGCGGAACTTCCGCATTGTCCGGTGGACCGGACGGGCCGACCCTCGACCCATGAACCTCTGCGACGAGCCCGACGGTGTCGAGCAGGCCCTGGCCGGACTCCGGCGGGTCGTCGTGCCCGTCGCGGCCGGGCTGCTCCTGCTGCTCGCGATCGCGGCCGGCGCCGCCGCCGAGACCGCCGCCGCCGAGGCGACCGGAACCACACGGGTGGGCGCCACCGTGCTCGGGACGACCGCGGGACCGGGGTCCGTCGTGGTCGGCTGGACCGACGACCGCGGCGTGGTGCGGACCGCCACGGTGACCGTCGCCGGGCGGGTCGACCCCGGCCGGACGGTCGGGCTGTGGCTCGGCCCGGACGGTGCCCCGGCCGCTCCGACCCACCCGACCGAGGTCCGTACGGCCGGCATCCTGCGGTCGGCGACGGTGCTGGTCGTCGGTGGGTTCCTGCTGGTCGCGCTGTACACGGCCGCCGGCGTCCTGGGCCGGGCCCGGGCGTCGGGACGGGTGGACCGCGAGTGGCGCGCGGTCGAGGCGCGCTGGCGGGAGCTGCCCAGCGGGTGAACGGAACTGTCGGGGGTCCGGTGCAGCATGCGTCCCGACCCGCCCCGAGCGCCGGAGGACCCGTGGACCAGCCCGCCACCACCTGACCCGTGCCCGGGACGGGGTGGGGGCGCTGCCCGACGACGGCTACGGCGCGATGATCCGCGCCGGGATCGACCGCTGCGGTGAACGCCTCGACCTCGGGGGCCGCTCGTGACCCGCGCGCACTCAGACGACCGCGCCGTCGCCCGCGCGGCGCCGTGCCCGGTCGGCCTTCGACGGGTGGCGCCGTCCCGCCTTGCCGACCGGCTGCTTCGCTCCGGACGTCCGCGGCGCGGGCCCCGGCCAGCGCCGCTGCAACAGGATCGACACCGGCCCGGCGACGACGATCGTCGACACCGTCCCGACCACGATGCCCACGATCAGCGCCAGCGCGAAGTCGCCGAGGGTCGCCCCGCCGAGGAAGAGCAGCACGGCCAGGATCGTCAGCGTCGAGATGCCGGTGTTCACCGTCCGCGGCAGGGTCGAGAGCACCGCCGACCCCACGACCGTGTGGAACGGCAGCGTCGCGTTGCGTGCCCAGTGCTCGCGGACGCGGTCGAACACGACGACGGTGTCGTTGACCGAGTAGCCGATGACGGTGAGCAGTGCCGCGAGGAACACCCCGTCGGCGGTGCGGCCGGTCCAGGCGAACACCCCGACCACCACGAGGACGTTGGTCAGCAGCGCCGCGACCGCGCCGGCGCCGAGCGTCCAGCGGAACCGGAACGCCAGGTACAGGAACTGCGCGGCGAGCGCGACACCCAGCGCGATGATCCCGCCGCGGGCCAGCTCGGCACCGAGGCTGGGCCCGATGAGCTCGTCGCGGAGCAGCTCGGCGCCGCCACCCGCCGCGCCGACGGCCTCGCGCAGCTGCCCGACCTGGGCGTCGGTGAGCTCGCCGGAGCGCAGGGCGACCGCGCCGTCACCGGTCTCGGTGACGGTGAGCCCGCCGATCCCGGTGGCGCCGACGGCGTCGCGGACCTGTTCCACGCTCACCGGGTTCGACATCGTGAACTCGACCAGCCGGCCACCGGTGAACTCGACACCGAGCTCCAGGCCGCGTACGAACAGCCCGGACACCATCACGACCACGACGACCCCGGCGACGGCGAGGTAGCGGGCCGGGCGCCGCAGGAACCCGGGGTCGCTCGCCTCCAGCCTGCGCCGGACCGGGCCGATCTCGGTGATGCCGGTGATCCTCGGCCGGCGCTTCACCGCGGGGATCCGCAGGACGGCGAGGGTGAGCAGCCGGGACAGCACCAACGCCGAGAACAGCGACACGACCACACCGATGACCAGCGTGACACCGAACCCGCGGACCGGCCCCGACGCGAGTCCGAACAGCAGCACGGCGGCGAGCAGCGAGGTCACCGCGACGTCGCCGACCGCGGACAGCGAGTTGGCGTAGCCCATCTCCGAGGCGCGTTCCAGGCGTGGCCTCGCCGCGTACTCCTCGCGGGAGCGTTCGGCGATCAGCACGTTCGCGTCGACGGCCATGCCGACCGCGAGGACGAAGGCGGCCAGGCCGGGCAGCGTGAGTGTCGCGCCGAGCCCGGTCTGCACCGCGTAGGCGACGAGCGCGTACCCGCCGAGCGCGATGACGGCGACGAACCCGACGAGCCGGTACACCACGATGAGGAAGGCCCCGGCCAGCGCGGAGCCGATGATCGCGGCCCAGGCGCTCGCGGAGATCGCGTCGGCGCCCAGGGTCGGGCCGACGGTCCGCTGCTCGATGATCTCGACGGGCAGCGGGAGGGCGCCGCCCTCGATCAGCACGGCCAGCTCGGAGGCCTGCTCGGGGGAGAAGTTGCCGGTGATCTGGGTCTGCCCGCCGAGCATGCCGACGTTGCACGGGATGTCCTCGACGACCTGCGGGGAGGAGATGACCTGCTGGTCGAGCACGATCGCGACCCGACGCTGCGGGTCGCCGGACGGCGCGCAGGCGGCCTGGCCGGTGAGGGCCTGCCAGCGGGCGGGGCCGTCGCCGTCGAAGGAGATGTTGACGATGTGTCCGACGCCCTGCGGGTTGGGCGAGGACATCGCCGAGCCGACCATGTCGCCGGTCAGGGCCGGCGGGCCGAGCTGCAGCGGTTGGCCCTGCTCGTCGACGCCGGTACCCCCGGCGGCGGGGTCACCGACCCCCAGCACCGGGTGCATCGTCAGCTGCGCGGTGCGCCCGAGCGTCTCCGCGGCCTCCGCGGGGTCGGTCAGCCCGGGGAGCTCGACGATGATCCGGTTCTCCCCGGACCGGGCCAGGCTGGGCTCGGCGACACCGAGCCCGTCGATGCGCCCGCGCAGCACCTCCAGCACGCGGTCGGTGGCCTCACCGTCGGCGGCGACCTCGGGGGTGTCGCGGGTCTCCAGCACGATCTGGGTGCCGCCGCGCAGGTCCAGGCCCAGCGTGGGGGCGGTGGTGAGCGCGACGACGGAGGACAGGGCGAGCACGGCGAGCGCGATGAGCGCCCGCCAGAGCACGGGGCGTGGCTTCACAGGGATCCTCGGCGGCGGGCACCCCGGTAGGGACCGGGGCACGGCGGGGGTGCGGGGGAGTCGCGGGCGGTGGCGACCGGTGGGGTCGTCCGGTCAGGCCCGCGGGGGTCCCCGCGACCCGATGTCCGCGCCGGTCCCGGGCTCCGGGGCGGCGGTCGTCGTGCGGTCGTCGACGGGCCCGGGCGCGTCGTGCGGGAGCCCGGCGGCGTCGAGGACCAGCAGGTCCAGGGCCGGGCCGGGATGGCCGGTCGCGTCGGGTGCGACCGGACCGTCGTGGGCGGAGCGCCCCAGCAGCGCGGGCCGGGGCGCCTCGGCGGGAGCGACGTCCTGCCCGACCGAGGCCGCCGCCGTGGCCGGGACGGCCTCGGCGGTCAGTGACCCGGCGACCGGGGCGAGCGCGGCCACCAGCGACAGCAGCAGCACCGCGACGAGGCGGCGGGCCGGGCTGCGGGTCGTGCGCACGAGGGTGATCCGTCCGGTTCGGGGGTTTCCGCCCGCGACGGTACCGGTCACCGCGTCGCCGCCGACGGAGCAGGGGTCGGACTGGGGGGCGCGCGACCGTCCCGGTTCGGCACAATCGTGACCGCACCACCCGTGAAGACCCGAGAGGACGACTGACGTGAGCACGGATCCGTCGACCAGCCAGAACACCGACTCCGCGGAGACCGGCGGCGGGACGACCGGCGGCGAGACGATCGAGTTCCAGGCCGAGGCCCGGCAGCTGCTGCGGTTGATGATCCACTCGATCTACTCGAACAAGGACGTCTTCCTGCGCGAGCTGATCTCCAACGCCTCCGACGCGCTGGACAAGCTCCGTCTCGCCGCCTACCAGGACAAGGACCTGGGCGCCGACACCGACGACCTGCACGTCGAGCTCGTGCCGGACGCCGAGGCGCGCACCCTCACCGTCCGCGACAACGGCATCGGCATGACCCGCGACGAGGTCGTCGACCTGATCGGCACGATCGCGCGGTCGGGCACCGCGGAGCTCCTCGCGAAGCTCCGGGAGGCGGGTGACGACGCCCGCCAGGAGCTGATCGGCCAGTTCGGCGTCGGCTTCTACTCCTCGTTCATGGTGGCCGACCGGGTCGAGCTCGTGACGCGCAAGGCCGGCACGGCCGAGGGCGTGCGCTGGAGCTCCGACGGCGAGGGCACCTACACGATCGAGCCGGTCGCCGACGCCCCGCAGGGCACCGCGGTCACCCTGCACCTCAAGGCGTCCGACGCCGAGGACCAGCTGCACGACTACGCCGACCCCTCGGTCCTGCGGCGCATCGTGAAGACCTACTCCGACTTCATCACCTGGCCGGTCCGCATGCCTGCCGGAATCGGCACGGCGGGGGACACCGACGACGCCGCGCCCGAGACGCTGAACTCGATGAAGGCGCTGTGGGCCCGCCCGCAGAAGGACGTGACCGAGGAGGAGTACGCCGAGTTCTACCGGCACGTCAGCCACGACTGGCAGGAGCCGCTGGAGACGATCCGGCTCGCCGCCGAGGGCACCTTCGAGTACCAGGCGCTGCTGTTCCTGCCGAAGGTCGCACCGATGGACCTCTACATGCGCGACGCCCGCCGTGGGGTGCAGCTCTACGTCCGGCGGGTGTTCATCATGGACGACTGCGAGGCGCTCGTCCCCGAGTACCTGCGGTTCGTCAAGGGCGTCGTCGACGCCGCGGACCTCTCGCTGAACGTGTCGCGGGAGATCCTGCAGCAGGACCGCCAGATCTCGGCGATCCGCAGGCGCCTGGTGAAGAAGGTGCTGTCGGTCCTCGGGTCGATGCGCGACAACGAGCCGGAGAAGTTCGCGACCTTCTGGGAGCAGTGCGGCCGGGCGCTCAAGGAGGGCCTGCTGTCCGACGCCGACAACCGCGACACCATCCTCGGGGTGTCGGTGTTCGAGAGCACCCACGACGCGGAGAAGCCGACCTCGCTCGCCGCCTACAAGGAGCGGATGCGTGAGGGTCAGGACGCGATCTACTACATGACCGGTGACTCGCGGACCGCGATCGAGGCCTCCCCGCACATGGAGGCGTTCCGGGACAAGGGTTACGAGGTCCTGCTGCTGACCGACCCGGTCGACGAGGTGTGGGTCGACGCCGTCGACGGCTTCGACGGCACCCCGCTGCGCTCGATCGCCAAGGGCCAGGTCGACCTGCAGACCGACGAGGAGAAGGAGGAGGCGGCAGCCAAGCAGGCCGAGTTCGCCGACCTCTGCACCTGGATGGCCGAGGTCCTGACCGAGGACGTCAAGGAGGTGCGGCTCTCCACCCGCCTCACCACCTCCCCGGCCGTCCTCGTCGGCGACGAGTTCGACATGACCCCGACCCTGGAGAAGATGTACCGGGCGATGGGGCAGGAGCCGCCGAAGGTGAAGCGGATCCTCGAACTCAACCCGTCGCACCCGCTGGTCACCGGGCTGCGGGACGCGCGCGCGGCCGGCAAGGACGAGAGCGGCACCGTCGAGCTGCTGCACGGCATGGCGCTGCTGGCCGAGGGCGGCGAGCTCGCCGACCCGTCCCGGTTCGTGGGGCTGCTCGCGGAGCGGCTGCAGCACACCCTCTGACGCCGGGCGGCGCGGGGACCGGCCCGTGACGAGAGCCGCACATCTGAAGAGCTAATCAGGTGTCGTGGCTATGCTGTCGCCGTGATCGGGAACCCGCGCCGCTGGGCGCCGCTGCTCGCCGGGCTGCTGCTCCTCGCGGGGTGCGGCGCGGGTGGCCCGGCTCCGGCGCCCGGCGACCTCGGCGCCGCACCTGCCACGGCGTCGGTGGTGAACTGCGGCGTTGACGTCCCGGTGCAGCGCCCGGAGCGGGTCGTCGCGATGTTCCAGAACGGCATCGAGGCCGTCCTCGCGCTCGGGGCGGGGGACCGGCTCGTCGGTGCGGCCTACCTGGACAACCCGCTGCCGGCGCAGCTCGACGGTGACTTCCGCCCGCAGAGCTACTGGCCCGAGGAGTATCCGTCGCGCGAGGAGGTGCTGCGGGTCGATCCGGACCTCGTCGTCTCCGGCTTCACCGGCGCGTTCACCCGGGAGGGCCTCGGCACCCGCGCCGAGCTCGGCGCCACCGGCACGGAGACCTTCCTGTTCAGCGCCTACTGCCCGACCGCCGACGGCGGCGGCCAGCAGAGCATCGGCGCCAACGACGTGTCCTTCGCCGGCGTCGAGCGCGACCTCACCGACCTCGGTCGGCTGCTCGGCGCCGAGGACCGGGCCGCGGAGGTCGTCGCCGGCATGCGCAGCACCCTCGGCGACGTGGCAGGCCGGCTCGCCGGGATCGCCGACCGTCCGCGGGTGGCGATGCTGAACTCCCCGGGCAGCACCGGTGAACTGCGGGTCTTCGGCACCGGCGACGTCGCGACGACGATCATCGAGGCCGCGGGCGGGCGGCAGGCGTTCGACACCATCGCCGGCCGGCAGCGCACCGTGTCGCTGGAGGGCATCGTCGCGGCCCGCCCGGACGTGATCGTGATCCCGGCCTGCTGCGGGCGCGATGTCGGACCGGAGGGCGCGGAGCCGCTGGCCGAGCGGCTGCGGAACGACCCGGCCCTGGCCACGGTCCCCGCGGTCCGCGACGGCAAGGTGTTCACCACGACCTTCGCCGAGGTCAGTCCCGGCATCCGCAACGCCGACGCGGTCGCGACGCTCGCCCGCCGGCTGCATCCGGACCGGTTCGGCGGCTGAACCCCGGCGGCGTCGCGCGCGGTCCGGTCGGGTGGCCGGGCGGCGTCGCGCGGTCCGGTTCGACTGCCGAGTCCCGGCCCGGCGCAGGTCCCGGCGGCTGCGGTCCGACCGCTGCGGCACCCGGTGCGACGGAGCGGAGGAGTGCGGATCCGCCCGGCGCCGTTGCCGAGCGGACGGGCAGAACCGTATCCGGTCCGCACCGCCCGTGGGGGCCACCGTGCCCCGATCGTTGCTAGGTCTCCTCCGAGCCCGCGGGCAGCGGCGGGTTCCCCGGGCGCAGCCCGTCGAGGAGCAGCGCCAGGTAGCGGGCGCGGTCCTCGCCCGACGCCGTCGGCGCCGCGTCCGACCCCTCGGCGACGGCGAGCGCCATGACCAGCACCGCCGACAGGTCCCGTGGGGTGAGCTCCGGGCGGACCGCACCCGCCTCGCGCGCCCGGTCCAGCAGCCGGGTCAGCGTCCGGCCGTAGCGCGCGACGGACTCGACATCGAACGCACCGGCCTCCCGGGCCAGCTTCAGGAGCGTCCGGCGTCCGGCGATGGCCTCCACCGCGCGGCCCAGCGACCCGGCCAGGTCGGCCCACGGATCGCCGTCCCCGGCGGCCGCGGTCGGCTCGATCTCGGCGACGAACACCTGCTCCAGCACCGCCCGCACCAGCACGTCGCGGGTCCGGAACCGGCGGTACAGCGTCGCGACGCCGACCCCGGCCCGGCGTGCGATCTCCTCCAGTGGGACGTCCGCTCCGTCCGACTCGAACGCCGCGGCCGCCGTGTCGACGATCCGGCGGTGGTTGCGGGCGGCGTCGGCGCGCAGCGGACGGCCCGCCGGGGAGCCGTCGAGCGACGAAGCGGTCATCAGAGCACGGTATCGCCCTGGCTCACCAGGTCACCGGCAGCGTGTGCATGCCGTAGACGAAATGGTAGGCCCGGAAGGCCTCGGGCGGGACCGGCCCGGCCGGGGCGAGCGTGGGAAAGCGGCGGAGCAGGGCGGGGAACGCCGTCGCCATCTCCATCCTGGCCAGCGGGGCGCCGAGGCAGTGGTGCACCCCGTGCCCGAATGCGACGTGCCCGGCCGCGCCGCGGGTGACGTCGAGCCGGGCCGGGTCGTCGAACCCGGACCCGGGGTCGCGGTTGGCCGCGGGGAGCGAGCACATCACCAGCGACTGCGCCGGGATTGGGGTATCACGCAGGACGGTGTCGGTCGTCGTCACCCTGACCACGCCGGTGTGCACGATCGACAACCAGCGCAGCAGCTCCTCCACGGCGGGGCGGGCGAGCTCGGGGTCGCTGCGCAGCAGCGCGGCCTGCTCCGGGTCCTCCAGCAGCGCCAGGGTGCCCAGCGACAGCATGTTCGACGTCGTCTCGTGCCCGGCGATCAGCAGCAGCGATGCGATCCCGACCAGCTCGTCGTGGCTGATCTCCTCGCCGTGCTCGCGGATCAGCATGCCCAGGATGTCCTCGCCCGGGTCGGCCAGCGCCCCGTCGACGAGCCGGCTCATGTAGGCCCGGTTCTCCCGGCCGACGGCGAGCCGCTCCTGCGCCGGCAGGGACACGTCGAGCAGGCGGGTCGAGCGTGCGGTGAACTCGTCGCGGTCGGTGTAGGGCACCCCGAGCAGCTCGCAGATGACCATCGACGGCACCGGCAGGGCGAACAGGGTGACCAGGTCGGCACCCGGCCCGGCGGCCTCCAGCGCGTCGAGGTGCTCGTCGACGATCTCGGTGATCCGCGGCTCCAGGCGGGTCATCCGGCGCTGGGTGAACTCGCGGGTGAGGAAGCGGCGCAGCCGGGTGTGCTCCGGCGGGTCCTGCGCCAGCAGCTGGCCCGCCCGCATCTGCTCCTGCTCCCGCTCCGAGAGCGGCGGGGCGTCCGGGCGGGTCAGCGCGGCGCTCCCGGCGTTGGAGTAGGTGGCGGCGTCGCCGAGCACCTGGCGCACGTCGTCGTAGCGGGTCACGAGGTAGGCGTCGGCGCCGAACGCGGTCCGTACCCGCGGGATCTCGCCGGAGTCCCGGATGCGCTCCAGGTCGGCGTCGGGCCGGAACCGGTCGCGGCGCATGTGCAGCGGGAGCGAGAAGTCCGTGGCGGTGTCGGTCATGGTGCTGGCCTCCGGTGGGTGGGCGGCGCGTCCTCTCCACGGTAGCGGCTCAAACGACAGTGCGCTCTCGTTTTGTGTGCCCTGTCCGGTACGCCCTCGGATGGCCGCCGAACCGGTGAAACCGGGCGAAGCGTGACAGGCTGCGACCGTCAACGGCGACGGCGCCCCCGGGGGCGACCTGTGTTCCAGCACGATCCCGAACCGCTCGGCAGTGTCTGGCTGTCCGCGCTCGTCGCACTGCTCCCGCTGGTGGCGATCTTCGTGACGCTGGGTGCCCTGCGCTGGAAGGCGCACTGGGCCGGACTGTCCGCACTCGTCGTCGCGGTCGTGGTCGCGGTGGCGGCCTTCGGAATGCCCGTTCACCTGGCCCTGCTCTCGGCCACCGAGGGAGCGGTGTTCGGTCTCTTCCCGATCATGTGGATCGTCTTCACCGCGATCTGGCTCTACCAGCTCACCGTGGCCGCGGGCCGGTTCGAGGACCTGCGCGCCGCCTTCGGGCTGATCTCCGACGACCCCCGGGTGCAGGCGATCATCATCGCGTTCTGCTTCGGCGGGCTGCTCGAGGCGCTGGCCGGGTTCGGCGCCCCGGTGGCGATCACCGGCGTCATGCTGATGGCGCTCGGGTTCTCCCCGGTCCGGGCGGCGGTCGTCGTGCTGCTGGCCAACACCGCGCCCGTCGCGTTCGGCGCGGTCGGCACCCCGATCATCACCGCGGGCACCCTCACCGGGATCCCGTACGACGAGATCGGCGCCGTCGTCGGCCACCAGACCCCGGTGCTCGCGTTCGTCGTCCCGACGCTGTTGGTGCTGCTCGTCGACGGCAGGCGCGGCGTGCGCCAGGTCTGGCCGGTCGCGCTCGTCATCGGACTCGCGTTCGCGCTCGCCCAGTGGCTGGCCGCCACCTACCTGTCGGTCGAGCTCACCGACATCGTCGCCTCGCTGGCCGGCCTGGCCGCCGGCGTGCTCCTGCTGCGCTTCTGGCAGCCGCGCGGCGGCGCCGAGGCGAGGGAGACACTGCGCGTCGAGCGCACCGCCGACGCGCCCGTCGACGAGCCGGGCGGAGCCGACGGCGGCGGGTCCGTCGCGACCGAGCAGCGCACCCTCGCCGAGCGTTCGCAGGCACTGTCGGTCGGCCGGCTGGTCATGGCCTTCGCCCCGTACCTGCTGATCATCGTGGTGTTCTCGGTGGCGAAGCTGGTCGGCCCGGTGGCGTCCTTCCTGTCCGGGACCGACGTCGGGATCGGCTGGCCGGGCCTGGACGGGCACGTCCTCGGCACGTCCGGGGACCCGGTGTCGACCACGGTCTACAGCCTCCAGTGGCTGTCCTCACCCGGCTCGCTGCTGCTGATCTGCGGCATCGGGGTCGCCGTGCTGTACCGGCTCTCGCCCGCGACGGCCGTCCGCGAGTTCACCGGGACCGCGTACCGGCTGCGGTTCGCCTTCCTGACCGTGGCCACCGTCCTCGCGCTGGCCTACGTGATGAACCTGTCCGGGCAGACGATCTCCATCGGCACCTGGATCGCCGGGACCGGCGCGGCCTTCGCCTTCCTGTCGCCGATCCTCGGCTGGCTCGGCACCGCGGTCACCGGCTCGGACACCTCGGCCAACGCCCTGTTCGCGACGCTGCAGCAGACCGCGGCCGAGCGGGCCGGGCTCGGCCCGCACCTGATGGTCGCGGCGAACACCTCCGGCGGCGTCGTCGGGAAGATGATCAGCCCGCAGAACCTGACCATCGCGGCGACGGCCGTGGGCATCGCCGGCCGGGAGTCCGAGCTGTTCCGACGGACCGTCCTGTGGAGCGTCGGGTTGCTCGCGGTGCTGTGCGTGCTGGTGTTCCTGCAGTCGACCCCGGTGCTCGGATGGATGCTCCCGACCTTCTGAGACACGGAGTGGGGCTCTGCGGAAGGATCGGTCGGGTGCGCCTGACCGTCCTGCCCACCGCCGATCTCGGGCGGGACGGGCTCCGGGGCCTGCGCGCCCTGCTCGACGCCGCGTTCCCCGCCGACGCCGACGGGACCGGCGGGTTCGACGACGCCTCGTTCGACCACGCACTCGGCGGGGTGCACGTGCTCGCCGGGCCGGTGCACGACCCGGTCGGGCACGCCGCCGTCGTGGGGCGGCGGCTGCTGCACGACGGCGTCGCGCTGCGCACCGGCTACGTCGAGGCCGTCGCCGTGCGGCCCGGGCTCCAGGGTGGCGGGCTCGGCGGGCTGCTGATGGCCGAGGTGGACCGGATCGTGCGCGGCGGGTACCGGCTCGGGGCGCTCGGCGCCGCCGCCCGTGCCGCGCGGCTCTACCGCAGGCTCGGGTGGGAACCGTGGCGCGGCCCGCTCGCGGCGCTCACCCCGGACGGCATCGTCGACACCCCCGACGAGCGCGGCAGCGTGCACGTCCTGCCCGTCGACGCGCCGCTCGACCCGACCCGCGCCCTCGTCTGCGACTGGCGCGACGGCGAGCTGTGGTGACCGCCGCGACGCCCCGGCGGCCGCCGGCCCCGGAGTGACGCGGCCGGTTCACCCGGAAGTCGACCGGGAGACGGGTGATCGTCATCCGGCGCCGGTGGAGTTCACCCGTGCAACTGGCGGTGCTCGACCTGGCGGGTACGACGATGGCCGACGACGGGCTCGTGCTCGCCGGTCTGCGTGCCGGCCTGCGCGCCGCCGGGGTCCGCGTCGACGGCCCGTGCTACCCGGCGCTGGACCGCCAGGCCCGCGCGACGATGGACCGCCCGGTCATGACGGTGCTCGGCGAACTGCTCGACGGCGACATGTACCGGGCCCGGCGCGCGCACTCCGCGTTCGCCGACCACCTGCACGCCGCGTTGGACGCGGGCCGCGTACGCCCGGTCCCCGGCGCCGCGCAGACCCTCGACGCACTCCGCGACGCCGGCCTGAGCGTGGCTCTCACCTGCGGGTTCGAGCCCGAGCTGCGGGACCGCCTGGTGTCGGCGCTCGGGTTCACCGAGAGGGCGGACATGGTCCTGTCGCCCGCCGACGTCGACGGTCGCGGCCTGCCCGAGCCCGACCTGCTCCACGCCGCCGCCCGGCGGGCCGGGACCGAGCCCGCGCAGGTCGCCGTGACCGGTGACGCGACCGCCGACATCGACGCCGCCGTCCGGGCGGGGGCGGGCCTCGCCGTCGGGGTGCGGGGCGGGGCGCACGGCGAGCCGCGGCTGCGCGCCGCGGGCGCCGACGCCGTCATCGACTCGGTCGCGGACCTGCCCGCGCTGCTCGGCCTGCCCAGCTGAGCCCCGCGGCGTAGCGTCCCTCCTGATCATGACCGGTCCGCGGTGACGACGGGGGTGGCGGCGTGGCCCGACGCACGGTGGCGGTGGCGTCGCTCGGGACGACGTTGGCCCTGGTCAGCTACACCGCGCCGCTGGCCACCCTGGCCCCGATCGCGGCCGACCTGGGCTCCTCGCCGTCGGGGCGCTCCTGGATCCTGAGCTCGATGAGCCTGGGGCTCACCGCGGTGCTGCTGACCGCGGGGACCCTGGCCGATCGGCTGGGGCGGCGCGCGGTGTTCACGACCGGTGCGGTGGTGCTGGCCCTGGCCTCGGCGGGCGGGGCGTTCGCCACCGGCACCGCCGGGTTCGTCGCCGGCCGGATCGGGCAGGGCGTCGGGGCGGCCGCGGTCGTCGCGTGCAGCCTCGCCCTGATCGGGCACGCGCTGCCGCCGGGCCCGCGCCGCTCGGCCGCGACCGGCCTGTGGGGCGCGGCGCTCGCCGCCGGGATCGCCGCCGGGCCGTTGCTCGCCGGTGTGCTGCCCTGGCGGGTGCTCTACCTGGCCGTCGGCGTCGCCGGGCTGGCGCTGGCCGTGGCCGCGCGGGTGCTGTTGACCGAGTCCACCGCCAGCGCCCCGCGTCCGGTCGACGTCAGCGGGATGGTGCTGCTCGCGGTCGGACTGACGGCGCTGCTCGCGGGACTCACCGAGGCGCGACGGCTGCCGGTCACCACCACGACGGTCGTGCTGCTCGCGGTCGGGGCGGCGCTGCTGGCCGGGTTCGTCGTGGTCCAGTTCGTCGTGCCGCACCCGATGGCCGGTCCCCGGCTGTTCCGCCACCCCGGGCTGGTCGGGGCGACGGTCGCGAGCCTGGCCACCGGGCTCGGCATCATCTCGCTGAGCTCCTACCTGCCCGCCGTGCTCGCCCCGGTGCACGGCACCGCCCCCGCGACGGCGGCGCTGCTGCTGCTCGGCTGGTCGGGCACCAGCATCGTCACCGCGCTGCTGACCCGCCGGATCAGCGAGCGGGTCACCGGCGGGGTCCGTCTGGGCGTCGGCCTGCTGGTCATGACGGCCGGTCAGCTCGGACTGCTCGCCACCGGCTCCGGGACCGGGGTGGTCCTGGCCGCGCTGGTCGTCGTCGGTGTCGGCACCGGGGTCGTCAACGCGACGCTCGGCCGCGAGGCCGTGGCCTCGGTGCCGGCGGACCGCGCGGGCACCGGCAGCGGCATCAACAACACCGCCCGCTACCTGGGGGCCGCCGTCGGCGTCACGGTGACTTCGGTGCTGACCTCGCCGGCCGGTAACGAGCCGGTGGCCCGGCTGCTGGCGGGCTGGCAGGTGGCGGTGCTGGTCGCGACCGGGTTCACCCTGCTCGGCGCGTTCGTGGCGCTCGGCTGCGCCCGCGCCGCCGCCCCGGCCGGGGGGTGACGCGGGCGGGCACCGACGCGGGCGCTGCCTCAGACGACCGGGGTGATCGCCCGCAGCGCCTCGGAGCCGCGCACCGCGGTGGTCAGGTCGGCCAGTGCCCGCCCGTGCGCCGCCGCGAGCTCCGCGGACTGCTCGGTGAGGGTGTTGCGGTCCAGGTAGCCGGAGTGGTCGAGGTAGAGCCCGGGGGAGAGGACCTGCACGGCGAAGAACCCGGCCAGCACCGAGCGCAGCCCGTCGACGGCGAGGAAGTGGTGCCCGCTCGCCCCGGTCAGCACGACCGCGGCCGCCTTGCCCTGGAGCGGGGCGGTCTTCTCGCCCCACTTGCCGCGCTCGGTGGCCTCCAGCAGCGCCCGCAGCGACGCCGTGTGCCCGGCCCGGTAGACCGGGCTGCCGAACACGACGGCGTCGGCGTCGGCGAAGGCCGTGGTGACCTCGGCGACGGGGGTCTGCGACAGCTCGATCAGCGCGGTGTCGGCCCCGGTGCCGGCGAGGATCCCGGCGACGGCGGCCGCCGTGCGCCCGCCCGGCTCCGGCCCGGCGACGACCCCGATGATGCGGCCCGCGCCACCGCTCATGACACCGCTCACGACACCACTCACGACGCGGCCCTCGGGGTCAGGGAGTAGGTGCCGCGGTGGAACAGCAGCGGCAACCGCTCCGGGTCCGCGCCGAGCGCGTCGACCCGGGCGGCGACGATCGTGTGGTCGCCACCGTCGTACTCGTTCCACAGGGTGCAGTCGACCCAGGCGCCGACGCCCTCCAGGACCGGCGAGCCGGACGGCGCCGCAGTCCAGGACACCCCGGCGAACTTGTCGACCCCGGAGCGGGCGAAGCCGGCGCTGTGGTGCTCGTGGTCGGCGGCCAGCACGTTCACGCAGAACCGGCCCACCTGGCGGATGCGCGGCCAGGTGGAGGACCCGCGCGAGGGCGCGAAGCTCACCAGCGGCGGGTCCAGCGACAGCGAGGCGAAGGACTGACAGGTGAACCCCATCGGCCCGTCCGGTCCGACCGCGGTGACGACGACGACGCCGGACGCGAACGCGCCCAGTGCGTCGCGCATGGCCTCCGGGGTCACCGAGGGGGTCACCGGGGCGGAGTGCGCGCCCACGGCCGGTCCGGTGGAGGAGCGGGACATGACTCGACTGTAGGCGCGCCGACCCGGCAGCGACAACGACCGCGGCCGGGGGTGGCACGCGCCACCCCCGGCCCGTCGTCGTGTCGCGCCACCCGCCGCGGAATCGATCCGGTAGAACTCCCCGTGCCGTGCATCCCGAACTCGTGGGGAGCCCCGGGGTGCCCGAGACGGCAACGGCCGGCGGAGCGATCGCTCCGCCGGCCGTCCTTCACCGGAGCCGGGTGGGGGGACGCCCGGCCGATCCGGCTCAGCTCGCGTAGGCGCGCAGCTTGTCGGCGCGCTCGCCGACCCGCAGCTTCGACATGACCTCGCGCTCGATCTGCCGCACCCGCTCGCGGGAGAGCTTGAAGGCGCGCCCGATCTGGTCGAGCGTGTGCGGCTGCCCGTCGTCGAGGCCGAACCGCATCCGGATGACCTTCTGCTCGCGGTCCTCCAGGGTGGCCAGCACCCGGCGGAGGTCGTCGTGCAGCAGGCTCGAGATCACGGTGTTCTCGGCGTCGGTCGCCTCGGCGTCCTCGATGAAGTCACCGAGCGGCGCCTCCTCCTCGGACCCGACCGGCATGTCCAGGCTCACCGGGTCGCGGGCGTGGTCGAGCAGGTCCTGGATCTTGTGCTCCGGGATGCCCGACTCGGCCGACAGCTCGGCCTCGGTGGGCTCGCGGCCCTGGCGCTGGTGCATGTCGCGCTTGATCCGGGCCAGCTTGTTGACCTGCTCCACCAGGTGCACGGGCAGCCGGATGGTGCGGGCCTGGTCGGCCATGCCACGGGTGATGGCCTGCCGGATCCACCAGGTCGCGTAGGTCGAGAACTTGAAGCCCTTGGTGTAGTCGAACTTCTCCACCGCGCGGATCAGGCCGAGGTTGCCCTCCTGGATCAGGTCCAGCAGCGGCATCCCGCGCCCGGTGTAGCGCTTGGCCAGGCTCACCACGAGGCGCAGGTTCGCCTCCAGGAGGTGGTTCTTGGCCAGCAGTCCGTCGCGGACGACCGCGCGCAGGTCGCGGCGGTACTGCGGGTCCAGCTCGTCGAGCGTGCCGTCGGCGGCGGCGGTGTCCAGCCGGTGCTGGGCGAACACGCCGGCCTCGATGCGCCGGGCCAGCTCGACCTCCTGCTCGGCGGTCAGCAGCGCGGTCTTGCCGATCCCGTTCAGGTAGACGCGCACCAGGTCCGCGGCGGGGCTCTGGGCGTCGAGATCTTCCGCCACGGCGGCCGCGGCACCGGGTACGGTGGTCTCCAGCGCGGTGCCTCCGTCGCCGTCGGTACGACGGCGGGAGCTGCGGGCGACCGGCGGGGCGGTCCGCTTCGTGTCGGACGACGACACGGTGGCGCGAGCGGGGGCCTCGGTCGTGAGGCGCGGGCCGGGTACGGCCGGAGCGGTCGTGGTCACCGTCATGTGCAATTCCTCCCCTGCGCGGGCTGCGGCGGGCGATTGATGGGCCTCGCCGCTTGCCCTGTACGGAGTCAACGCATCCGTTCCGGGGATCGTTCCCACGACGAGGCCCCGCAGGCCGGGAAAAGTGCCTGCGGGGCCGTGTCGTCGGTCACATGCAGTTGCGGTTCTCTCAGGGTCCTCTTAGTGAGCGACCGGTCCGTGCGGGCCGGTCAGGGTGCGGGCACCCGCGGGGTGTCCCGCGGGTCGGCCACCGCCCGGACACTGCTGCGCCGCCGCGACGCCTTGCCGGCGCCGGTGTTCTTCCGGCCCGGCACCGAGTGGCCGTACACGGTCTCCATCAGCACCGGCCAGTCGTGGCGCAGCGCGTCGCGGCCCATGAACAGGCCCAGGTGACCGGCGCTCGCCGTCCGGTAGGTGACGTCCGCGGCCGGGGTCCCGACCTTCTCCGCCGCGGCGAACAGCTGCGGAGCCGGGGTGATGTGGTCCGACGAGCCCGCCAGGAGCAGCAGCGGGCAGTCGATCGCCCCCATGTCGACGGTCCGGCCGTCGACGGTGAGCGTGCCCTTGATCAGCCGGTTCTTCCAGAACAGGTTCTCCACCAGCCACAGGTAGAACGCGCCGGGGATGTCCTGGGTGTACTTGAACCAGTCCTCGAACACCCGGTAGCGCTCGACGTGGGTGGGGTCGTCGATGTTCTCCAGCAGCTGCAGCTGGCGGGAGATCTCCGACTGCGGCTGGATCGAGATGAAGTTCGACAGCACCGCCGAGCCCGGCATGTTGCCGCCACCCGCGGCGACCAGCGCCTTGTACGGCGCCATCCCCATCGTGCCCGCCATCAGCCGGGTCGAGGCGGCGATCACCGACTCGCCGGCGTGGAAGTCGATCGGTGCCCCGGCCAGGGTCAGGGTGTTGACCCGGTCCGGGTGCAGCGCGGCGTAGATCGTCGCCAGCCAGCCGCCCTGGCAGTCGCCCACCAGGTTGGCCTTGCCGCCCATCCGCCGGATGGACCGGTCGATCACCGCGAGGTAGTCGGTGATCGTGACGTTCTTCGTCGCGGTCGTCGCGGGCCGCCAGTCCAGCGCGTAGACCTTCGTCAGGCCCGAGGCGCGGATCATGGCGATCTGGCTCTGCTGCGGCGAGTAGTCCACGACGGTCGAGGAGTGCCCGGCCTGGGGCGGCAGCACCAGGGTGGGGACCACGTCGTCGTCGCGGTGCTCGGCGGCGGTGAAGTCGCGCAACGACGCGAACGGCGTCGACAGCACCACCTCGTTGGCCAGGTGCCAGGTCGGCTCGCGCCGGTCGGCCATCGCCGAGATCCACAGCAGTCCGCGCCGCGCGGCGTCGCCGGGCCGGGCCATCCGCTGGACCGCGTCGATCCAGTAGGCGCCGGTGGCCCGACCGATCTCGGTCACGACCTTCGTCAGGTTCCGGGTGTTGTACGACACGAGGTACCGGAGGGGGTCCGGCCGGTCGTCGCTCCCGGTGGCCGCGGCCACCGGGGTCTCGGGAAGGGCACGTGGTCCGTGCTCCCCGGAGGGTGCGGACCGTCGGGTGATCGCCGTGCTCATGGGCCTCTCCCATCAACTCTGATGACCGGGGGCTAACCGGGTTACCGAACGGTAAAGCGCGTTCGGTATCTCAAGCAAGCGCTGACTACTCCGGAGTAGTGCTTGCTTCCCTTAGCGCAGGTGAGGGGTCTTACCCCTCTCAGGGGCTGCCTACCGGTGAGTACACGGTCACCATGTGTCCATCCCGTTGCGCGTCCCGACACCCGTGGGAGCCCGGGAACCCAGGCACGGAGACCGAACCGGCCGTCAGGAGTGACGAACAGTGACCACCCAGCCCCTGTCCCAGCCCGAGTCCGAGAACGGCAGCGCCGCCGCGTCGAACCAGGCGGCGGAGGTGCTGCGGCGGCAGGCGGCCGGCCTCGTCCGGGACCTGCGCGAGCTCGCCAGCCCCGAGGGCGTCGCGGCGAAGGTGGACCCGGTGGGCTTCGCCGGGGCCCTCGGCGAGGCCGCCCGCTCGCTCGCCACCCGCCCCGGCGCGCTGCTGCGCACCGGGCTCGGCTTCGGCGTCGACTCGGCCAAGGCGGTGACCGCCGCCGCCGCGCGCGCCGTCGGCGGGACGACCGCCGGCCCGGCGTCGCTGCCCGAGAAGGACAAGCGCTACGCCGACCCGGCCTGGGAGGGCAACGCCTGGTACTACCTGGCCCGTCAGGAGCACGCCCTGCTCGCCGACCGGCTGACCGAGCTGTCGCAGGCCGCCCGCGTCTCGCCGACGGCCCGCCGCAAGCTGGACTGGCTGGTCGGTCAGATCATCGAGGCGCTGGCCCCGCCGAACGCGATCGTCACCAACCCGGCCTGGCCGAAGAAGATCGTCGAGACCGGCGGGCTGAACATCGTGCGGGGCGCGCGCAACATGCTGCGCGACGCCGTGCAGAACCAGGGGATGCCGCGTCAGGTCACCCCCGGCGCCTTCCAGGTGGGCAAGGACCTCGCGGTCACCCCGGGGCACGTCGTGTTCCGCAACCGGCTGATCGAGCTCATCCAGTACGAGCCGCAGACCGCCAAGGTCCACGAGATCCCGCTGCTCATGAGCCCGCCGTGGATCAACAAGTACTACATCATGGATCTCGCGCCGCAGAAGTCGCTGGCGGAGTGGGCGGTGCAGCACGGCCACACCGTCTTCATGATCAGCTACCGCAACCCGGACTCGTCGCTGGCCGACGTGACGATGAGCGACTACCTGCAGGAGGGCCCGGTCGCGGCCATGGAGGTCGTCCGGGAGATCACCGGGCAGGACAAGGTCAACGTCGCCGGGCTCTGCCTGGGTGGCGCACTGTCCGCGGCGATGACGGCGTGGCTGGAGGCCAAGGGCGACCAGCACGTCAACTCGCTGACCCTGATGAACACGCTGCTCGACTACTCCGGCCCCGGCCAGCTGGGCGTGTTCACCGACGAGAAGACGGTGAACCGGCTCGAGCGGAACATGCGCAAGGACGGGTACCTGCCCGCCACCAGCATGAAGACGACCTTCGACCTGCTGCGGTCCACCGACCTGGTCTGGAACTACGTCGTCAACGACTGGATGCTCGGCGAGGACCCGAAGCCCTTCGACATGCTGACCTGGAACTCCGACTCCACCCGCATGCCGGCCGCGATGCAGACCGAGTACCTGCGGACGCTGTACCTGGAGAACCGCTTCGCCGAGGGCAAGCTGGAGCTGGCGGGGGAGCGGCTCGACGTGGCCGACATCCGGCCCGACAGCTACGTCGTCACCGCGGAGTCCGACCACATCGCGCCCTGGAAGTCGGTCTACACCGGGGCGTCGAAGATCGGGGGCACCGTGCGGTTCGTCCTGTCGAACTCCGGGCACATCGCCGGCGTGGTGAACCCGCCGTCGCCGAAGTCGCGGCACTGGTTCGGCGAGAGCGACGACCTCCCGGCCCGCGCCGAGGACTGGCGTGACGACGCCACCGAGCGCAAGGCCTCCTGGTGGGAGGACTGGACGCCGTGGATCGCCGAGCGTGCGGGCGCGCAGGTCGCGGCGCCGAAGAGGACCGGGTCCGACGTGCACCCGCCGCTGGAGCCCGCTCCCGGCCGTTACGTGCTGCGGGGCTGATCCGACACCCCGGCCCCGTCGCCGCCCTGATGATCACCGCTGGTCACCCGGGCGGCGCGGTGTCCACGATGGCCGGCGTTCGACGCCGTCCACCATGGACACTGCATCGGATGCGTGCACAACCGCCGTCCGGCGGGGAGAATGCGTCGCCATGGACCGCGTACGTTCTGTGCCCGCGCGCCGGCGACCGCCGCGCGGGTCCCTCCGGGCGGGGACGCCGTGAGCCGCGCGGGGGAGACCCGCGCCCGCGGCGGCCGCCGGACACCGAGCGCCGGGGGGACCACTGCCGACGAGCTGCGCGAGAACGGCCGCAGGGCCGCCGAGGACGCCTGGAGCGCGCAGGTGAACGCCCTGGGTGGGTTCATCCGGGCGCAGCGGCAGATGGCGAAGCTGTCGCTGCGGGAGATGGCGGCGATGACCCAGGTGTCCAACGCCTACCTCAGCCAGGTCGAGCGGGGGCTGCACCAGCCGTCGCTGAAGGTGCTGCGCTCGATCGCCGACGCGCTGCACCTCAACACCGACCAGATGCTCAGCCGGGCCGGCTGGGCGGTCGGCGACCCGGACACCGCGGGCGACGCCGCCCCGCCCGAGGAGGCCGCGGCCGCGTCCCCGCCGGGCGTCGAGGCGGCGATCGAGGCCGACGCACGGCTGTCCGACGAGCAGAAGGCGGCGCTGCTGGGTGTGTACCGGAGCTTCGTGCAGCGGGACTGAGCAGGCGTGCTTGACATACTTAACGGGCGTGCGTAGTTTTCTTGGCATGCCGGGGTGCTCGTCGAGCGCCCCGTCCGCACCCCAGACACGTCTCCCGGGAGGGAAGCACCGATGACCGCCTCCACCGAGCAGTTCGTCGACATCGCCAAGCGTGGCCAGGACCTGGTCACCGAGTCCGTCCGCGGGTGGACCGAGGCCGCGAGCGGCCTGGCCCGCCAGTTCGGCGCCGGAGACCGCCCGCAGCTGCCCGACGCGGGCGCCGCCGTCGAGCGCGTCTTCGACTTCTACGAGCAGGTGCTGGGCCACCAGCGCGAGTTCGCGCGGACCGTCGTCAGCGCCGGTACCTCGGTGTTCGACCAGGTCACCGAGCAGGCGACCAAGGCGGCCGAGGCCGTGACCGAGCACGCCGGGCGCAGCACCGAGGCCGTCGCGGAGAAGACCGCGCGCGCCACCCGCAGCACCACGAAGTGAGTCCCCGACCCGGGACTCCCCGAACGATGTCGACGGTCCCCGCCCGGTCACCCGGGCGGGGACCGTCGTCGTGTGACGGGACCGGGGTGTCCCTACCGGCGGGTGGGGGAGAGGCTGACCCCATGAGCCCCCGCACCCGGCCCCGACGGATCGCGATCGCGCTGCAGGGCGGGGGCAGCCACACCGCCTTCACCGCGGGCGTGCTCGCCCGGCTGCTGCGCTCACCGGCCCTCGGCACCGCCGACGACCCGGCCGAGATCGTCGCGGTGTCCGGCACCTCCGGCGGCGCGATCTGCGCGCTCGTGGCCTGGGACCGGCTGCGCGACGGACAGACCCCCGACCGGCGCGAGGCCGCCGCGGCCGCGCTGGAGGCGTTCTGGGCCGACAACGCCGCCCGCGGCCCGCTGGAGCGTCTCGCCAACCTCGGTCTGGTCACCGCAGGCGCCCTGCAGGGCCTCGGGCTCGTCCCGGCGGGCACCCCCTACCTGGTGCCCCGGCTGTTCGACGGCACCCGGCAGTTCCGCGACCTGGTCGCCCGGCACGTGGGGTTCGGGCCCGACGGCGCCGTCGCCCCGGACCCCGACCCCGCGCGGCCGTTGCTGCTGCTCGGCGCCGTCGACGTGCTGACCGGGGACTTCCGCGCCTTCTCCAGCCGCACCGACCCCATCACCGCCGACACCGTGCTCGCCTCGGCGGCCGTCCCGACCCTGTTCCGGGCCGTCCACACCGGCGGCGGCGTCTACTGGGACGGGCTGTTCTCACAGAACCCGCCCACCCACGACCTGCTCGACGCCGACCCCGACGAGCTGTGGGTCGTCCAGATCAACCCGTCACGGATCGACCGTGAGCCGCGCACCCCGGTCGAGATCGCCGACCGGCGCAACGCGCTGGCCGGCAACCTCTCGCTCCACCAGGAGCTCGGCTTCGTCGAGACCGTCGACCGGCTGCTCGCCGACGGCTCCCTCGGTCCGGACTCCGGCTACCGGCAGGTGACCGTGCGGGTGCTGGAGATGCCCGCGAGCACGATCCGGTCCCGGCTCCTCGGGTCGGCGTCGAAGATCGACCGCGACGTGGTGTTCCTGGAGCACCTCCAGCGCCGCGGCGCCGCGCAGGCCGAGCGCTTCCTCGGCGCCCTGGCCTTCGAACGCGCCGTGCGCGACCGCGACCCGGTCGCGCTGGCCGCGGCGGTCGCCCCGGACGCGGTGCTGACCTCGACCGCCCCGTTCCGGGAGCGCGACCCCGCCGGGGTGCCGCTGCTCGCGCACGTCGACGCGCTGCTCGACGGGGAGGTCACCGTCGACGCCACCCGCAAACAGGTCGCGGCCGAGACCGCCCGGTGGGCCGTGCGCGTGCACCGCGACACCGGGACCGCCGACGGGCTCGCCGAGGCCGACCTCGACGACGCGGGCCTGGTCACGGCGCTGCGGCTGGGCCCGCCGTCACCCTGAGGACGGTCAGAACGGGATCAGCGGCACCACGAGGACCCGGGCGAGCAGCACGACCACGAACACGATCAGGACCGACAGGTCCAGTCCGACCGCTCCCATCCGCACCGGCTGCACCCGGCGGCGGATCGGGGCGACGACCGGTTCGGTGAGCCCGTGGGTGATCCGCCGGGCGGTGTCGAGCACAGCGCCACCCCGCCCGGACCCGAGCACCTCGATCCAGTCCACGATGACCCGCGCGATCAGGACGAGCTGGAACAACCCCAGCAACCACGACAGCAGATACGCGACCATGCCCACATCGTCCCCTTTCCGGCTGAGAGTCCGGTGAGAGGACGCTGTGACGCGGTGACGAGACTGCGCCGACGAGAGCTGCGCCGACGAGAGCTGCGGTGACGAGCTCGGCGTTCAGACCTCGACGAGCACCGTGAACGGCCCGTCGTTGACCGACTCCACGGCCATCCGCGCCCCGAACTCGCCCGTCCCCACCGTCGCGCCGCGCCCGCGCAGCGCGGCCACCACGGCGTCGACGACCGGCTCGGCGTCCTGCGGGCGCGCGGCCGCCGACCAGGACGGCCGGCGGCCCTTCCGGGTCTCGCCGTACAGGGTGAACTGGCTGACGACCAGCAGCGGGGCGCCGGTGTCGGCGCAGGACAGCTCACCGCCCTCCGCCCCGGTGAGGATCCGCAGCTCGTGCAGCTTGCGGGCCATCGTGTCGACCTTCCGTGCGGTCGCGGCGGGGTCGGTGCCGACGTCGTCGACGTGCACACCGAGCAGCACCAGCAGCCCGGGCCCGATCTCCCCGGACACCCGCAGCGGTGTGCCGTCGGGCGCCTCGATCGTCACCGACGCCCGCCGCACCCGCGCGACGACGGCCCTCACCCGACCGGCCCCGACGGCGACGCGGCCGCGGTCCGCGCGGGCACCGGGTGCGGCCAGCCGTCCACCGGCTGCAGCAGCCCGTGCCGCACGAACTCGCGCACCGCGGGCAGGGTCGCCGCGACCAGGGCGTCGGTCGGCAGGTCGTGGGCGTAGGACAGCAGCGCCAGCAGCTCCGACAGCGGAAGCTCGCCGCGGCAGCCGGCCAGCAGCGCCGCGGCCGGGCCGTCCACGGGGTGCTCCCAGCCGGGGCCGCCCCAGCGGCGCACGGTGGTGGACAGCTCGGTCCAGCCGCCGTCGGGGTCGACCGACGACGCCGACTCCAGCACGGTCTCCGGGGCGAGCAGCAGCCGCGCGCCCAGCAGGTCCTCGTCGCGGGTGTGGGCGCGCAGCCAGTCGACCCGGTCCAGCCAGCCGGTCATCTCCCGGCCCAGTCCCTCGCCCAGCTCGCCGGGCAGGTCCTCGACCACGACGGTCGGCTCGGCCTCGGGGTCGGAGGTGCGGCGCAGCATCAGGAAGCCGAACCCGACCCCCTCCACCCGCTCGGCGGCCATCCAGTCCAGCCAGGCCCCGGCCTGCTCGCGCGCCGCCCGCGAGCTCGGGAACAGCCCGGCGTCGCGCTGCCAGGTGCCGACGTGCAGGCCCGGGTCGACGACCTCGCGCTGGAGCACCCAGGCGTCGACGCCGGTGGGCAGCCAGGAGCGCACCCGGTCCGGCCAGTCCTCGCCGCGCACGTGCAGCCACGATCCCAGCAGCTGCGCGACCCCGCCCGGGTTGAGCAGGCCGGGCAGCTCACCCAGCAGCGTGGCCAGCGCGGAGTCCCCGGCGGTGCCGGAGTCGCGGTAGACGTAGTCCACCCGCGGCGGGCCCAGCACGAAAGGCGGGTTGGACACCACCTGGTCGAAGCGCTCCCCGGCCACCGGGGCGAACCACGGACCCTCCCGCAGGTCGACCTCCACCCCGGACAGCCCCAGCGACAGCCGGGCCAGCGCCAGCGCCCGGGGCAGCACGTCGGTGGCGGTGACCCGCATCGCGTGCCGGGAGCCGTGCAGCGCCTGCACCCCGCAGCCGGTGCCCAGGTCGAGCAGGGTGCCGACCGGGCGGCGGACGGTCGCCGCGGCCAGCGTCAGCGACGCCCCGCCGACGCCGGTGACGTGCTCGCGGTCCTGCCGCGCGGCGGGGGTGTCGATGTCGGACACCACCCACCAGTCGGTGCCCGGCTCCCCGTCGGCGCCGGCGCCCTCGCCGTAGGGGCGCACGTCCAGCGCGGCCCGGATGCCGTCGGGGGTGCGACGCAGGATCCGACCCTCCAGCAGCGGGTCCAGGTCGCCCAGCGCCGCGGTCACCGCCGGCTCGGGCTCGGTGTCCTCGAGCAGGAACAGTCGCACCAGGGTGCCGAGCTCACCGCCGTCGCGGCTGGCACGGGCGGCGGGCTCCGGTTCGCCGCGGGTCAGCGCGTCGTGCGCGGAGCGGCCCAGCAGGGCGCGCACGCCGTCCGGGGTGTAGGCCGCGTCCAGCAGGCAGCCGCGGACGCGTTCGATGGCACCGGCGTCGAGATGGGGGAGCACCCCGCCATTGTCGCGTGCCATCCTGTGCGGCATGAGCGGGATCTGCATCGCCCAGGAACCGGAGGCCGACGCGCTGCTGGAACGCGAGCCCCTCGCGTTGCTGATCGGCATGCTGCTCGACCAGCAGATCCAGATGGAGGTCGCGTTCCGTGGCCCGCTGAAGCTCCACGAACGCCTCGGTGGGCTCGACGTGCGCGTCATCGCCGACCACGACCCCGAGGCCTTCGCGACGCTCGCCACCACCCCGCCCGCCATCCACCGCTACGGCGGCTCGATGGCCAAGCGGGTGCAGGAGATGTGCCGCGCGATCGTGGAGGACTGGGACGGGGACCCGGCCGCGATCTGGACCCGGCCCGGGGCCGACGGCGCCGCGCCCGACGGACGTGAGGTGCTGCGCAGGCTCAAGGCGCTGCCCGGCTACGGCGAGCAGAAGGCGAAGATCTTCCTCGCGATCCTCGGCAAGCAGTACGGGGTCACCCCGGACGGCTGGCGGGAGGCCGCCGGGGACTACGGCGCCGACGGCACCCGGCTCTCCGCGGCCGACGTCGTCGACGGGCAGACCCTCCTCGAGGTGCGCGACACGAAGAAGGCGATCAAGGCCGCGGCACGCGAGAAGAAGGCCGCTGCGGCGAAGTGATCCGCCGACAGGGCTAGCATCACAGGTGTGCACAAGGTTCCGGAGGCGCTCGCCGGCGCACGCGTGATCGACCCGGACCAGGTCTGCGACGCCGTCGCGGTGCTCGCCGACTCGGAGAAGGTGGCCGAGGCCGCGACCGTCCTGGACGTCCTGGGCGAGGCCAACCGTCTGTCGCTGCTGCTCGCGCTGCAGCACGCCGGGGACCTCTGCGTCTCCGACCTCGCCGTCGCCGTCGGGATGAGCGACTCGGCCGTCTCGCACGCGCTGCGCCTGCTGCGCGCACACGGCATGGTCACCGCCCACCGCGAGGGACGGCTGGTCCGTTACCGGCTGACCGACGGGCTCGCCCGCCGCGTGCTGGAGATCGTGTCGGCGGTCGCCGTCGCCCCGGGCTCGCTGCACGCGCACGGCGCCGACGACGGGGAGGCGTCGTGACCCCCGCGATGATCGAGCAGGTCCGCCCGCCGGTACCGGCCGAGAAGCTCGACCACGAGATCGCCCGGCTGCTCGACGCCCTCCAGTCGGTCTACGACGACGGCTGGTACCCCGAGCTCGAGGTCGTGCGCCCCTGGTCGACGCACAACCCGCGGATCTCCGGCGAGTTCGCCCGGCCGTGCGCGATCCGCCGCTACCTGCATCGGGAGCTGCGCGGCCTGCTCGCCGCCGGGGCCACCGTCACCGCCCGCGCCGCCCGACCGGCCCGGGCGTTCACCGACCCGGAGTTCTTCGCCGCGCTCGACGAGGACCGCTTCGACCTGCGTGTGAAGAAGCTGTTCCTGTTCGGCCCGGAACGCATGGCGCTCTCGCTCGACCGGCTCTCGCACTACACCGGCACCCCGGCCGAGTCCTTCCAGCGGCACGTGCTGTTCACCAACTACGCCATGCACGTCGAGTCGTTCCTGGAGCGCTTCCCCGACGCCGAGCGGCCCGACCGCGCCGGTGTCCAGATGCCCGCCTACCACCACCCGGGCGCCGACGGCGACGGCGTGACCCTGGTGAACATCGGCGTCGGCCCGGCCAACGCCAAGACCGTCACCGACCACCTCGCGGTGCTCCGCCCGGACACCATGATCATGATCGGGCACTGCGGCGGCCTGCGGAACCGCCAGGAGCTGGGCGACTTCGTGCTGGCCACGGCCTACCAGCGGGCCGACCACGTGCTCGACGAGGTGCTCCCGGCCGACGTGCCGGTCATCCCGAGCATCCGGCTCAACGGCTACCTGATGGACGCGCTCGGCGCGGCCGAGGCGACCTGGCGGCCGGGTGTCGTGCACACCACCGACAACCGCAACTGGGAGTTCAACCAGGCCGCGACGCTGCACCGGATGCGGCTGGCCCGGGCCGTCGCGGTGGACATGGAGTCCGCGACGATCGCCGCCAACGGGTTCCGCTACCGGATCCCGAACGCGACCCTGCTGTGCGTGTCGGACAAGCCGCTGCACGCCGAGCCCAAGCTGGCCGGCGGGGCGCGGGCGTTCTACGAGACGAGCAAGCGCAAGCACCTCGGGATCGCGCTCGACGCGCTCGACCGGGTCCGCGCCGAGCACCCCGACGGGCTGCCCGGCTCCGAGGTCCGCTCCGCCGACGAGCCGCTGCTCGGCAACGGGCCCGACGGGGCCTGAGCAGCCCCGCCGGCCCCGGCAGGGGCAGAGCGGCAGGGTCAGAGCGGCCGGGTGTACCCGGCCCGGTCGGGCTGGTAGCCGAACCGCGCCAGGAACGGGTGCGGCCCGTCCCCGGCGGTGTCCCCGGCCCGCGCGAGGACGGCGCCGCGGGCGCGCCCGTGCTCGTGCGCCCACTCCAGCAGCGCCGACCCGACCCCGCGCCGCCGCCACCCGACGGCGACCCGCAGCCCCTCGACCTGCAACCGGGTCGTGCCACGCAGGACGGGCCCGGGCAGGATCGTGAGCTGCACGGTCGCGACCACCCGGCCGTCGCCGGCGCGGGCGACCGCGAGGAACCGGCCGGGGTCGCGGTCCAGGGCGTCGAAGGCCTCCTCGTAGGGCGCCAGGTCCGGGTCGTCCGGGTCGTCCGGGTCGGCGGCGTCCCCGGCGCCCGACAGCAGCGCGACGACCGCGGGGACGTCGGCCCGGGTGGCCCGGTCGACGACGAGCCGGCCCCCGGCCAGCACGACGTCCGCACCCGCCGGGTGGGCCGAGGCCCGGACGCCGTCGACGACCCGGTCCAGCCAGGCGCCGACGTTCTCCCTGGCCTCGTCGGTGTCGGGGTAGCGGCAGCGCAGGTGCAGGCCCGCCTCGTCGAGGATGAACCAGACCATCACGCCGTCGGCGTCGCCCGCGGAGCTGACGTACTGCGCCTCCAGCCCGGCGTGGTCGATGCGCACCGGAAGCCGTCGCAGGTCCAGCCAGGAGATCGCGAACATGCCGGGGGCCTCGGGCATCCCGCCCCAGGGCGCCAGCACGTCGTCGAGCGGCCAGGACTCGAGCCGCACGGCCTCGCGGACGGCGTCGGCGCAGGCCCGGGGGTCCGGGTCGCGCGCGTCGATCACCGCGTTGGTGATGAACCAGCCGACCGAGCCGTGCCAGCGGTCGTCGTAGCGGCTGTGCACCGGGAACACCGCGCGCAGCGGGGCGTGCGCCAGCTCCCGGGTGGTGCGGGTCATGACCGAGGTGACCAACGCCAGCGTCGACACCCCGGATGCGCGAGCCCGGCGTTCGAACAGCGCGCAGTCGTCGACGCCGAGCACGTCGCGCACCTCCACGCGCTCCGGGGGAGCGGGGGTGAGCTCCCCGAGCGGCAGCGGGAAGCGGGGCATCACGTCGCCGCCCGCGGCCAGGATCTCCGCCCAGCGCTGCCGGACCTGGTCGGGTGCGGGCTCGCGGTCGGCCAGGGCTGCGGTGTGCTCGGCGAAGGGGCGCACGGTGCCGGCCGGCAGCGTCCCGCCCAGGCCCTGCACGAGGTCGCGCAGGATCACCAGCAGCGACCACATGTCCACGTGGGCGTGGTCGGCGGCCACGACGAGCGTCGGCCGGTCCGCGGTGAGGATCACACAGAGCCGGTGCGACGGCGCCGCGTAGGGGGTGCAGCGCTCGTCGAGCATCCGCCGGACGGCGTCGTCGACGGCCTGGCCGGACGCGATGGGGTGGGTGACCCAGCGGCCGGGACGCAGGTCCACCTCGTGCAGCCGGGGACCGGCCGGGCCGGGGGAGAACACCGTGCGCAGCGTCCCGTGCCGGCGCAGCACCGCCAGCCAGGCCTCGGCCAGCGCGTCGAGGTCGACCGCGGGCAGCCGGCAGGTGATCGCCATCCACGAGCCCGGCCGGTCCCCGCGGTCGACGTGGCGGCGCTGGTCGAACGAGACCGGAACCGGGTCGCCCCTGCGGCCGACGGTGACGTCATAGCCGAGCAGCGTCCCGTAGGGAAGGCGCAGGTGCGTCACGCTCGTCAGCCGCATGGCCATAACCTAGGCCGACGATGATCAGGAGGCGTAGCGCATGGCCACGTTCGGGATCGCCGGGGCGACGCTGGACTTCGACGTACGCGACGAACCCGGCGCTCCGGCGGTGGTGGCGCTGCACGGCCTCACCTCCAGCCGCCGCCGCGAGACCCTGATGCGGCTCGACATCGCCTCCCGGGTCGAGGGCATCCGGCTGCTGCGCTACGACGCGCGCGGCCACGGCCGCTCCGGCGGCACCACCGACCCCGCCGACTACCGGTGGCCCGCGCTGGCCCGGGACCTGTTGGGGCTGCTCGACCACGTCCTGCCCGGCGAGCGGGTGCACGGGGTCGGACCGTCGATGGGCGCCGGGACGCTGCTGCACGCCGCACTGGCCGACCCCGGCCGGTTCGCCAGCCTCACCCTGATGCTGCCGCCGACCGCCTGGGAGACCCGGCGCGCCCGGGCCCGCGACTACGAGCGCTCCGCGCTGGCCGTGGAGGCCTCCGGCATCGCCGCGCTCGACGCCGGCGCCGACGACGCGGACCTCCCCCCGGCCGCCCGGGGCCGCCCGCGGACCGAACCCGACGTGCGCGCCGACCTGCTCCCGGCCATCCTGCGCGGCGCGGCCGCCACCGACCTCCCCGCACCGGAGGAGCTGGAGCGGATCACGGTGCCGGTGCAGATCCTGGCCTGGACCGGGGACCCCGGGCATCCGGAGTCCACCGCGCAGACCCTGCGGGAGCGGCTGCCCTCGGCCGGGCTGTCGATCGCGGCGACCCCGGACGACGTCGTGTGGTGGTCGCGGCTGCTCGCCGCGCGGCTGCGCCGCTGGGAGTCGCTGGATCCCACCGTCGACGGCGGGCCCGCGGATGTGCGCGAGGCGCCCCGCGGGCGCCCGCGCAGAGAACGCACAGGGGTGTCACCATGGAGAGGGAGGTGGTTCGACAGTGGCTGACCAGCGACGCGAGGACCCCGTTCTCATCACGGACGCGCAGATGTCCTACGAAGAGGAACTGGAGATCCGCAAGCGGCGCTACAAGTGGACGATGGGCATGCGGATCCCGTGCATGGTCCTCGCCGGCGTCTTCTACACCTACCCGTGGGTCGCGGTGACCCTGCTCGTGATCTCCGTGCCGCTGCCCTGGATGGCGGTGCTGATCGCGAACGACCGGCTGCCGCGCAAGGCCGAGAAGCCCAACCGGCACCGCCAGGGGCACCGGGCCATCGAGGCCCGCCCGCACCCGGTGATCGACCAGGCGGACGAGCCACCGCCCGGTGACGGTCCCGCGCCCGACGACGAGCAGCCCACGGGCACGGCCGGCGGCGGCACCACCTCCACGCGCTGAGGGCCTGTTCGGGTATCATGGGTGCCATGTCCACGACGACGCTGCCCGAGGTCGACACCCGGCCGGAGACCACCGACAAGACCGGTGACGACCGGCCGGACATGTTCCACTACGTCAAGAAGGACCGGATCGCCGAGAGCGCCGTCCTGGGGAACATGGTCGTGGCACTGTGCGGCGAGACCTTCCCGGTGACCAAGTCGCCCAAGCCGGGGTCGCCGGTGTGCCCGCAGTGCAAGGAGATCTTCGACGGTCTTCCCCCCGGCGGCGGCGACGGCGAGTGAGACCCGGCCGAGGCGGCGCCGAGAGGGCGCCGCGCCTGCGCTGAGGGCACGCCGAGACTGGCTCAGCCCCGAGCGAGCAGCAGCCGCAGCGGGGTCGAGCACGGGTCACCGGGCACGGCGCGCAGCACGGTCTCGGTGACCATCCCGGCCGACCGGTAGAGCGCCAGCGCCGCGGCATTGTCCGCGGCCACCTCGAGCCACAGCCGCCCCGTCCCCGCCCACGGTGGCCGCTCGGGGGTCTCCCCGGTCGCACCGGGCACCCCGGCGACGGCGAGGGCGGCATCGAGCAGCGCCCGCCCGGCGCCGGTGCCGCGCCGGTCGGGATGGACCACGAGCCGGTGCAGCTCGACGCCCGGTTCCGGGCCGCGCGGCGCGGCCAGCACGGCGTAGCCCGCCGGGCCGGGCTCGCCGGGGCGTTCCAGGACCAGGTGCATCCGCGCCGGGTCGGCCGCGGCGTCGTCGTGCCACTCCGGTCCGGTGGTGTCGCCGACGCCGGGGGCGCCGTCGTCGAGCGCGGCCAGTGCCGCCGAGTCCGCCGGGCCGCGCCACGGGCGCAGGACCGTGTCGCGGGTCGGGTGGGCGGGCGTCGTGCGTGCGCCGGTCGTTCGTGCGGGGGTCACCACCCGGCCATCGTGCGTCCACCCGCGCGGACCCGCTCGGCCGGGGGGCCGGGTGGGACCGGGATCAGGACCGCAGGAAGGCGTCGATCTCCGCGGCGAACGGCTCCGGGTCGAGCAGCAGCTCCAGGTGCCCACCGGGGTAGCGACTGATCCGGGAGCGGCGGATCCCGCGGTGCAGCATCGTGGCGTTGCCGCGCGGGACGATCGGGTCGTCGTCGCCGGCGATGATCAGGGTGTCCGCGGTGATCGCCGGCAGCAGCGGCAGGCTGGTCCAGCCCGAGAGCGCCATCAGCTGGTAGTAGTAGCCGCGCATCGGGCCGCGCCGGGCGCCCGCGCCGAGTGCCTCCGCGGCCCGTTCCGGGTGGTCGCGCAGCGAGCCGCCGTAGATGTGGGGGGCGACGGCGTCGATGTAGGACGGGTCCTGGTGGCGCTTCGGCGAGGTCATGACGGCCATCACCCGCGGCGACGCGGGGATCATCAGCGCCCCCGGCCCGGTCGCGACGAGCACGAGCTTGCGGACCCGTCGCCGACGGCTGATCGCCAGCTGCTGGGCCAGCATCCCGCCCCAGGAGAACCCCAGGACGTCGGCTTCGCGCACGCCCAGCTTCGTGAGCACCTGGCCGAGCCGGTGCGCCATCCACGTCAGGTGGTACGGCATCCGCGGCACCGCCGACCCGCCGATGCCCGGCGGGTCGAACCGGATGACGTCGAGGTCCGCGGGCAGCGCCGCGACCAGCGGGTCGAGCACGTCGGTGGCGGCGCCGATGCCGTTGCACAGCAGCAGCGGGGTACGGCGGGGGCCCGGGCCGGAGGCGGGGCGGCGCACGACGCGCAGGGCCCGGCCGCCGACGAGCACGTCGTGCTCCTCGAGGCCTGCCCCGCCCACGGGACGGGAGCTGGAAGTGGTCATCACCGCCGAGCCTAGGCGGCGTGGCCGGGCGGTGGGGTGCCGGAAAGGCCGGGGTGTGACGATCCCGGGCCCGCCCTCAGACGGGGGCGGGCTCGCCCAGGTAGGTGCCCGGCGCGGGGAACAGCGGGCGCAGGCGGCGTCCGCCCAACTCGGGGGGTGCGTCGCGCACCGTGCCGGACCGCTCGACCAGCCAGCGGGCCAGGTCGTCCCACCAGGAGCCCTCGACGGCCTCGGCCCCGGCCCGCCAGCGCTGCGCCACACCCTCGCCGGTGGAGCAGGGGGCGGCCCGGAACCCGGTCGCCGTCGACGGCGGCGCGATCAGCGCCCCCGCCTGGTCACCGGGGGCCAGCACGAGCCGGCAGCCGCCGCCGAGGCGCTGCGCGGTGCGGTACCCGCCCGTCCAGGGCTGTACCGGGTCGTCGTCGGCGGCCACGAGGTAGCTGTCGCGCCGCAGCTCGGCGAACCGGACGGGGGTGCCGAGGACCCGTACGTCGGGCCGGTCGGGGTCCGCGTCGCCGCCGGTGGCCGAGGCGAGCGCGGCGAGGTCGGTGTGCAGCCCGGCGGGCAGTGGCAGCAGGTCGGCGACCCAGGCCCGCATCGCCCGCGCGGCGCGGCCGTCCAGGTCGGCGGTCCCGCCACCGTGCGGCACCGCCCACGGCAGCACCCGGTCCGGGCCGCGCCGCCACGCCCAGGCCCGCACCGCCGTCGCGCCGTCGAGGACGCCGTCGCGGGCGGCCAGGTCGGCGGTCTCGGCGACGGTCGCCGGGTCGGGTGCGAAGCCGGGCAGCGCGTCGGACTGGTCGAGGACGGTGGCGAGGTAGGCGACCGCGGCGACCCGGTCGTCGAGCCCGATCGCGGCCTGGTGGGCCTGCACCGCCGCGGTCAGCAGCCCGCCGGTGCGTACCCCGAGCAGCGACACCCGCGGGGCGCGGGTGATCCGCCCGCAGGCGTCGACGGCGTCGAGGACGGCGGCGGCGTGCGCGTCGAGGTCCCGGTCGGCGTCGGCGGGACCCGCCGGGCGCCAGGACAGCGCGAACACCTGCAGACCCTTCTCGAGCAGGTGCTCGACCAGCGAGTACCCCGGCGCGAGGTCGGCCAGCCAGTAGCGGTGCACCAGCGGCGGGACGACCAGCACCGGGGTGTCGCGCACCTTCTCGGTCCGCGGCAGGTACTGCAGCAGCTCGAACATCGGGGTGCGCAGGACGACCGCGCCGGGGGTGGCGGCGACGTCGCGGCCGGGGACGGGGCCGCCCCGGGCGTCGCGGGCGCCGGTGTCGAACGGGACCGAGGGGGTGTCGGCGCCGGGAGGTGTGAAGACCCGTTCGGCGGCCTCGGCCGGGGCCGGGCAGGCCACGTCGGCGGTCACGGTGTCGGTGACCACGCCGTCGGTGACCACGCCGTCGGCGGTGACGGTGTCGGGGCTGACGGGGTCGGTCGCCGCGGTGTCGGCCGCGTCGGTCGCCGCGGTGCCGGTTGCGTCGGTCGCCGCGGTGGCGTCGGTCACGGCGGCGGTGGCGGCCCGCCCGCGGTCGTCCTGCCGGCCGGGACCGGTCCTGGCCGTGGCAGCGGTGCCGTTCGCAGCACCGGCTCCCGCTGATCCGGTGGTCACGAGCGGGCCCGCGCCCGGCAGCAGCAGGGACGTGAGGCCCGCGAGGGTCGCGCGCAGCCGCTCGGCGTCCGCGGCGGGCAGGGGCATGTCGGGGCTCGCGACGGCGTCGTCGAGCAGCCCGGACACCGCCCCGGTCGTCGCGAGCAGCACCTGGGCCACGCACCGCGCCACCGGTGCGACCGGGCCGGCCGGCACGTCCGGAGCCAGGTCGGAGCGGCCCAGCCCGACCCGGCCCAGCTCGGCGACCCAGCCGCCGCCGCGGCGCAGTAGCAGCAGCGGCCGTGCGGACACGGCGGCCGCCAGCCGCAGCCCCGCCGCGGACAGGGCGAGGGGGCCGGCGTCGGCTGGGGTGCGGTCGCGCTCGCTCATCGCCTCCATCATCCCCACCGCGACCGGTCGCGGCGCGTTCACCCCGTCGTCGGGCGGCGTTCGGACCGGACCGGCACGGTGGCCCGGTCGCGTCGCACGAGAACCCGGAGCCCGATGAGCACCGTCGCACCGTCCACCCCGTCCCCGGCACCGCAGACGGCAGCGCAGACGTCACCGCAGACGGCAGCGCGGACCTCCACGGCCGGGGCAGGTGCGTTCCTGCGGGAGTTCCTGCGCGACCCGCTGCGCACGGCGTCGGCGCTGCCGAGCTCCCGGGCGCTGGCCCTCGCCGCGACGGCGCCGGTCCCCGCGACCGGGGACCCGGTCGTCGTCGAGCTGGGGCCGGGGACCGGGGCATTCACCGACGTCATCGCCGAGCGGCTCGGCGGCCGCGGCCACCATCTGGCCGTCGAGCTGAACCCGCGCCTGGCCGCGCTGCTGCGGGCCCGCCACCCCGGCCTCGACGTCGCCGTCGCCGACGCGGCCGAGCTGCCCGCGTTGCTGGCCGCCCGCGGGCTCGCCCGCGCCCACGTCGTCGTGTCCGGGCTGCCGTGGGCGGCCTACCCGCGCGAGGAGCCGTGGCTGACCGACGTCGTCGCCGGCTGTCTGCATCCCGACGGCGCCCTGACCCAGTTCGGCTACTCGGTGACCCGGGCCCTGCCGCCCGCCCGCCGGCTCCGGCGCCGGCTCGCCGCTGCCTTCGAGGAGGTCGTGCACGGCCGCGCGGTGCTCGCCAACCTCCCGCCCGCGTTCGTCCTCACCGCCCGCCGCCCGCGGCCGCCCCAGGGCTGACCTGGCCCGTCACCGCCGGGGAGGCTCCCGGCCCGCCCACCGGGCGGTGACGCCACAACGCCCGGCTACCCTGATCCGCGCCCCGCAGCCGTGTCGGCGTCGACGCGCGGACGTGGCGGGGAATCGCCGGTTCCCACCCGGGAACGACCCACGGACCAGGGGAGACGTGTGTCGCAGACCCAGCTCGTGTCGCCCGACACCCGCCCGCTGCGCGCGTGGCAGCGCAGCGCACTCGCCCGCTACCTCGCGACCTCGCCGCGGGACTTCCTCGCGGTCGCGACCCCGGGCGCGGGCAAGACGACCTTCGCCCTGCGCGTCGCGTCGGAGCTGCTGCGCGACCGGGTGGTCGACGCGATCACCGTCGTCACCCCGACCGAGCACCTGAAGTACCAGTGGGCCGAGTCGGCCGCGGCCGCCGGGCTCGCGCTCGACCCCGAGTTCCGCAACTCCGCGGGCGGCACCTCGCGGGACTACCAGGGCATCGCGATCACCTACGCCGGCGTCGCCGCGCACCCGATGCTGCACCGCAACCGCACCGAGAACCGCCGGATGCTGGTGATCCTCGACGAGATCCACCACGCCGGCGACGCCAAGAGCTGGGGCGAGGGTGTCTACGAGGCGTTCGAGCCCGCCACCCGCCGCCTGGCCCTGACCGGTACCCCGTTCCGCTCCGACGACAACCCGATCCCGTTCGTCGAGTACGTCCCCGACGCCGAGGGCGCCCCGCGCAGCCGCGCCGACCACCAGTACGGCTACGCCGAGGCGCTCGCCGACAACGTGGTCCGGCCGGTCGTCTTCCTGGCCTACTCCGGCACCTCCAACTGGCGCACCAGCGCGGGCGAGGAGATGTCGGCCCGGCTGGGGGAGCCCCTGACCCGCGAGCAGACCGCGATGGCCTGGCGGACCGCGCTCGACCCCTCGGGGGACTGGATGCCCGCGGTGCTCGCCGCGGCCGACCGCCGTCTGCAGAGCCACCGCGACGGCGGCATGCCCGACGCGGGCGGCCTGGTCATCGCCACCGACCAGACCGCGGCGCGGGCCTACGCCGCGTTGCTGACCGGCATCACCGGGGTGCGGCCCGCGGTCGTGTTGTCCGACGAGGCGGGCGGCTCGGAGCGGATCGCGGAGTTCTCCCGCTCCACCGAGCGGTGGATGGTCGCGGTCCGGATGGTGTCCGAGGGCGTCGACGTGCCGCGCCTCGCCGTCGGCGTCTACGCCACCAGCGCCTCGACCCCGCTGTACTTCGCCCAGGCCATCGGCCGCTTCGTGCGGTCGCGCCGGCAGGGCGAGACCGCGTCGGTGTTCGTCCCCAGCGTCCCGGTGCTGCTCGGCCTGGCCAGCGAGCTGGAGGCGCAGCGCGACCACGTCCTCGGCAAGCCGCAGCGGCCCGAGGAGGTCTGGAACGACGCCGAGCTGAACGAGGCCAACAAGGTCAAGGACGAGCCCGGTGAGCAGGAGCAGGCCTTCACCTCCCTCGGCGCCGATGCCGAGCTGGACCAGCTGATCTACGAGGGCGCCACCTACTCCGCCGACGAGGAGGACTACCTCGGGCTGCCAGGTCTGCTGGAGCCCGACCAGGTGCGCACCCTGCTGTCCCAGCGACAGGAGGAGTGGATCGCGAAGGGCTCGCCGCGCACCGGTGCCCAGGCCCGCGCGACGCCGGCGACCGAACCGACCCCGCCGCCGGCCGCCGAACGCGGGCAGAGCGTCCGGGAGCGGCTGCAGACCCTGCGCAAGGAGCTCAACACCCTGGTCGCGCTGCACAACCACAAGACCCGCAAGCCGCACGGGAAGATCCACAACGAACTGCGGGCGCACTGCGGCGGCCCGCCGGTGGCGATGGCGACCATCGAGCAGCTCGAGGAACGCATCGCGACCCTGCGTTCCTGGCGCTGAGAGCCGCCCTCGCGGGCCGCGACCGCGCAGGCTGGGCCCCCCACGCCGCGGAGGCGGGGCCGGCAGGCAGCACTGTCGTGCCGGGACCACCGCGCAGGCCGGGCCGGAAGGGCCCGGCGGCCCGTGCCGGGACGATGGGGGCGGTGTGTCGCCGTCGCGGGGCCGCAGCGTCACCGCAGCTCACCGGGATGCCGGTGCGGCCGGGCACACGGTGATCCGTTCCGCGCGCGCTGATCCGCTCGACGCGCGCGTCCGGACACGCGCGCACCGCGGATCAGCGCGCGGACTGGGGATCAGCGCGCGCCGCGGATCAGCGTGCGGACTCCGGATCACCGCTCGCGGCACGGATCACCGTGCGGACGTCGCGTCGCCGGAGCGGGTCAGGGCGGATCGGTCAGGACGGGGCGGCCCGGTCCCGGACGGACGTGGCGGGGAGGGGGACCGGTTCGTCGCCGTCGCGGGACCGCAGGGCCACGGCGAGGACCACCAGGCCGATCCCGACCGCCTCCAGCGTCCCGGGCAGCTGACCGAGCACGACGAGCCCGACCAGGGTCGCGGTGGCGGGCAGCAGCGCCAGCAGCACCGCGAACCGGGCCTGCCCGACCCGGCGCAGCACGACCTGGTCCAGCACGTAGGGGATCAGCGAGCTGAGCACACCCAGCCCGATGGACAGGGCGAGCACCGCCGGATCGGCGAGCGGTGCGAGGTTCGCGACGCCGAACCCGGTCGTGGCGCCCGGACCTCCGACGAACAGCAACGGGACCAGGACGACGGCGGCCACGGTGAACCCCGTCGCCAGGTCGTCGATGCCGGAACCGGCGCGGGCGACCCGCTTGCCCAGCACGATGTAGGCGGCCCACATCGCCGCCGCGCCCAAGGCCCACAGCACCCCGACCGGGCTGCCGGACCAGCGGACGTCGGCGATCAGGAGCACACCGACGGCGGCCAGGCCGACCGCCCCGATGTCGCGGAACCGGCGGGAGGCGAGCGCCGCGACCAGGACCGGGCCGGTGAACTCGACCGCCACCGCGGTGCCGAGCGGCAGCCGGGAGATCGCCTCGTAGTAGGCGACGTTCATCAGGGCCGTGGCCAGCCCGAACACCCCCGCGCGGACGAGGCGGGCACCGCGCCAGGCGTCACGGCCGGGGCGGCGCCAGGCCAGCAGCAGCAGTGCGGCACCGATCAGCCGCAGCTCGGCGACCGCCGACGGCGCCAGCCGGTCGAACAGCCCGACGGCCAGTGCGGCCCCCACGTACATCGAGACCCCACCGGCCAGGAACAGCAGCGGAGCGGGAACACGATCGGGCGACGGGCGGGGACTCACCCGCCCACCGTAGTCCGCGACACACCGTATTTACCGTGGCGCGCTTGCACGTCGGCCGAGTTCCCCGCATGATTCACACGCAGTCAACTTCATACGCAATCGGTCACCGCGGGTACATCGCGGCGCCACCAGACCGTGCGGCCCGCGCCACACGTGACGGACGTCGCGACGCATCCCGGGAACACGTACAGGGGCCTCGAGCGTCTGTACAGGTGTGGGCGAGCCGCTCGTGCGGTCGTCACAGTGATACGGCGGCGAGCGCCCGAAGCCCGCCGCCGCGACGGAGGGAGACCGCTATGCAGCCCGAAACGCTGACCCGGCCCGAACTGACCCTTGCCGACCGTTGCGACCGCTGCGGTGCGGCTGCCAAGGTGCGCGCGATCCTGCCCTCCGGTGGGGAACTCCTGTTCTGCAACCACCACGGTCGTGCCCACGCCGAGAAGCTGCGTGAGTCCGGGGTGCAGGTGCAGACCGGGGAGTGACGCCCGGGGCCGCCGTGGCCCCACACACAGACCCGCGAACGGGGCGGGGATCCGATCGGATCCCCGCCCCGTTCGGCATGTCGGGGGTGTCAGGAGGTCGGACGCCTCAGGATGCCGGCGCGAACGGCTCCTGTCCGGAGCCCGTGCCCTCGTGCGTCCCGGCCCGCCGCGACGGCGCCGGGTCGGCGGGCAGCGGGGTCGCGCCGGTGACGATGTCGGCGGCCCGCTCGGCCACCGCCACCACGGGGCCGTAGGTGTTGGCGTTGGGCACGTCCGGGAAGATCGACGCGTCGACGACCCGCAGGCCCTCGGTGCCGTGCACCTGCAGCGTCGACGGGTCCACGACGGCGTCGGCGTCGGTGCCCATCCGCGCGGTGCTGGTCGGGTGCAGCCCGTTCTGGGCGCGCCGGGACACCCAGTCGAGGATCTCGGCGTCGGAGCGGACGGCCTCCCCGGGGAAGGTCTCCCCGGCGTCGAGGTCGGCGAACGCCGGCTGGTTCAGGATCTCCCTGGCCAGACCGACGGCCTCCACCCAGCGACGCCGGTCGCCGTCGGTGACCAGGTAGTTCTGCACCAGGCGCGGCGGGAGCGCGGTGTCGCGGGACACCGCGCGCACCGTCCCCCGGACGTCGCCCGCCATCACCGAGACGTGCATCTCGTAGCCGTGTCCGACCGGCGGGACGTCCGGCGCGAAGCGCATCGCGACCGGCGCGAACAGCATCATCACGTCCGGGATGCCCCCGGCCATCGAGGTGGAGGCGAACCCGCCGATCTCGAAGTGGTTGCTCGCCCCGACCCCGGTGCCCGAGACCAGCCAGCGGGCCGCCGCGGCGGGCAGCCGGTGCGGTGCCCGCTGCGGCGCCAGCGAGATCGGCTGGGAGCAGGCGTGCTGCAGGTGCACCGCGAGGTGGTCCTGCAGGTTCGCGCCGACCCCCGGCAGCGCCACCCGGGTCTCGACGCCGATGCCCGCGAGGTGCTCCGGGTCGCCGAAACCGGACACCTGGAGCAGCTGCGGGGTCGCGATGGAACCGGCGGCCAGGATCGTCTCGCCGGCGTCGACGTCGCGGATGGTGCCGTCGGAGGCGCGGTAGCGGACCCCGATGACCCGGGTGCCGCGGGCGTCGGTGCGCAGCGCGCGGACCAGGGCGCCGGTGCGCACGGTCAGGTTGGGCCGGGAGCCGGCGACCGGGTGCAGCCACGCGTCGGTGGCCGAGAAGCGGCGCCCGCGCGAGATCGTGCGTTCGGTGCGGGAGAAGCCCTCCTGGACCGGGCCGTTCGTCGAGTCGACCAGCGCGTGCCCGGCCTGCTGGGCCGCGGCCAGGAACGCCGCGTTCAGCGGGCCGGCCGCCGGGGCGCGCTCGAGGACCTGCGGGCCGTGGCCGCCGTCGGGCAGCGGGGTGCCGTGCTCGGACGTCCGACGCTCCAGGCGGCGGAAGTAGGGCAGCAGGTGGGCCGAGCTCCACTGCTCGCAGCCGGGCAGACGGGACCAGCGGTCGTAGTCGCCCGGGTGGGCCCGCTGGTAGACCATCCCGTTGATGCTGCTGCTGCCGCCCAGGAGCTTCCCGCGCGGGACGGCGATCCGCCGTCCGGCCAGACCCGACTCGGGCTCGGTGACGTAGCACCAGTCGTAGCGCGGGTTGCCCCACGCCTTGGACAGCGCGGCGGGCATCCGGATGATCGGGTCCCAGCGGTGGTCGGGGCGGCCCGCCTCGAGCATCAGCACCCGGCGTGTGGGATCCTCCGTGAGCCGGGAGGCCAGCACCGCCCCCGCGGATCCTCCGCCGACGATGACGACGTCGTACCGGCCCATTGCGCGTCCTCCACACGTACTGTCGGGATTGCCCTGTTCGAGGGAGCAACCCCCCTTGCGTGGATCACGGTACGCCGCGGCCACCGCCCGTCGTCGCCGCCCCCGTACGCTCGACGGCGTGACGACGACCGAACGTGGTGCGGACGACGGAGCGGACCTCCGCGACCGGCCCGCGGACGACGCCGACACCGCGCTGGCCGCCCTCGCGGCCCAGCTGGACACGTCGGTCGCCGCGCTGTCCTCGGCCCGCCGACGGGTGGCCGAGCTGCAGGAACTGCGGGCACAGGGGCTGAGCTGGCGGGAGATCGTCCCGCGCGAGGCACGGCCGCTGATCGTCGAGACCCTCACCCGCACCCTCGACGGCCTGGGCGCCGTGGGTGGCCGGTTCCGCCGAGAGGAGGCCGTCGCGCTGCACGGCGAGGGCGAGTCGATCGCCGGGATCGGCAGGCTGTTCGGGGTCAGCCGCCAGCGCGCGTCGGCCTACCTGCAGGAGCACCAGCAGCTCCTCGAACGGGGCGCGGCCCGCGAGGACCGCCCGGAGGTCTGACCCCGGGCTCAGGTCTGGTCGCGCCGGCGGTGCCGGGCCTGCCGCTGGGCGGGCACCCGCGGCGCCACCGGTGCCGCGGGGGAGCGGCGAGCCGCCGGGATCAGTGCGGTGCGGTCGATCGCGTCGGACTGCTCGGGCACCGCGGACGCCGCGGTGCGCAGCTGCAGCCGGGCCAGCTCGCGGACGTCGGTGAGCCGGGCCGCGAGTGCGGTGACCACCGGCGCCAGCGCGACGACCAGCCGCTCGCCCAGCGGGTCGTCGGGCCCGCCCCGGGCGAACAGCTGCAGGGCGCCCGCGGTACGCCCGGCGACCGGGACCGGCACCGACAGCGAGCGGACCAGGCCGCAGTCGGCCGCGGCCGCGGCCAGCTCGGGCGGCCCGGTCCGGGTCAGGTCCGGGGTGGTCAGCGTGCGGTCGCCGCGCTCGGCGGCGGGGCCCGGCCCGGCGTCGGCCCGGCGCTGCAGCTCACCCAGGCGCAGGGCCGCGGTGTCGGACCCGAAGACCCGCCGGGCCTCGGGGTCGCGGGGGTCGGCGGGCTCGCGCAGCAGCAGCGCCGCACCTCCGACCCGTGCGGCGGGCACCAGCGCGACGCAGATCCCGGACAGCATCGCGGCGACGTCCGCGTGCGCGACGGAGACGGAGCCGGCCTGCAACGCGACCCGCACCAGGGCGGGCGCCGGGTCGGGCGTCGGCCGCCCGGTCGTGCCGGAGGTCCAGAGCGAGGCCGCCATCTCGTCCCTTCCGCGTCAGCTCCCGCGAGCGGGTCCGTGACACAGCGTCGCGCGTGTGGTGGCGAGGATAACGATCGTGGTCACCGCCGCGGACGGCGGCTCGCCCGGCGCACCCGACCGATCACCGCAGGTGACCGAAGCCGCGACTCTGGTGACGGGGGGTGTCCGGACGGCCCGGTGCGACCGACGTCGCCCCGGCGGGACCGGGCGGGCCGCGTAAGGTCTCCGGACGTACCGCGGGAGCCCGCGCACCGAGGCTGAGAGGGCGGCAGGACCGGCCGCCGACCGTTCGAACCTGATCCGGGTCACACCGGCGTAGGGAGGCCGCCCCGTGCTGTCACGTGTTCTCCGTCCACTGGCCGTCGTGCTGGCGCTCGCGCTCGCCCTGTCCGGCTGCGCCGCGGGCGACGGCTCCGGGGCCGCGGCCGGGGGCGGGCCGATCCGCGTCGCGCTGGACTGGACGCCGAACACCAACCACATCGGGTTGTTCGCCGCCCAGCAGGCGGGCTACTTCCGCGACGCCGGTCTCGACGTCGAGTTCCTGCCCTACAACCAGACCTCGCCGGACACCCTGGTCGGCTCCGGCGCCGCGGACTTCGGCATCGGCTTCCAGGACTCGTTCACCTTCTCCAAGGCCGCGGGTGCCGACATCACCTCGGTGATGGCGATCCTGCAGCACTGGGCCACCGAGATCGCCGTGCGCGCCGACCGCTCCGATCTCACGCGGCCGCGCGACCTCGACGGGAAGGTCTACGCCGGGTTCGGCGGGCCCGGCGAGAACCAGAAGATGCAGGCCGTGATCCGGGCCGACGGCGGGCGCGGCGACTTCCGCACCGAGGTGCTGTCCACCGCCGCCTACGAGGCGCTCTACTCGGGGCAGGCCGACTTCACCGAGCCGTTCGTCAACGTCGAGGGGATCGAGGCGCAGCTGCGGGGCGAGCCGATCCGTACCTTCCGCTACACCGACTACGGCTTCCCGGACTCCTACAACGTGCTGCTGCTGGGCAACTCGACCTGGCTGCGGGACAACCCGGACACCGCCCGCAGGTTCGTGCAGGCCGTCCAGAAGGGCTACGCGCTGGCCGCGCAGGACCCGGCGACGGCGGCGCGGATGCTGAAGGAGGCCAACCCCGGCTCGTTCACCTCCGACGAGCTGGTCGACCGGGGCGCGCAGATGCTCAGCGAGCGCTTCCTGCGCGACGCGCAGGGCCGCGTCGGGTTCCAGACCCCGCAGCAGTGGGCCGGCTTCTCCGGGTTCCTCTACGACACCGGCACCGTCGCGGGGCCGGACGGGGCCCCGGTGCGGCAGAAGCCGGACTTCTCGACCTGGTTCACCAACGACTACCTGGCACCGTGACCCGCCGGCTGTGGCCGGCCGCCGCGTTGGTCACCGCACTGCTGCTCGGCTGGCAGGTCGCGGTCACCCTCGCCGGCACCCGGCCCCAGGTGCTGCCCTCGCCGCTGCGGGTGGTCGAGCAGGGCTGGGCGTTCCGGGCCGAGCTCTGGGCGAACACCCTCCCGACGATCCAGGTGACGCTGATCGGGTTCACCGTCTCGATGGCGCTGGCCTGGGCCGCGGCGGTCGCGGTGGACTTCTCGCCCTGGCTGCGGCGGGCGCTGACCCCCCTCCTGGTGGCCTCGCAGACGCTGCCGGTGGTCGCGATCGCCCCGCTGCTCATCATCTGGTTCGGCTTCGGCCTGCTGCCGAAGGTGCTGGTCATCGCGCTGGTGACGTTCTTCCCGGTGGCGGTCGGGCTGATCGAGGGCTTCGCCGCGACCGACCGCGCCGCGACCGCCCTGCTGCGGTCGATGGGTGCCTCGCGCTGGCAGCGGTTCCGCTACGTGCGGCTGCCGGGGGCGCTGCCGTCGTTCTTCACGGCGCTGCGGATCGCGATCACCTACGCGGTGACCGGGGCGATCTTCGCCGAGTACGTCGGCGCCCGGGCCGGCCTGGGCATCTTCATGCAGCTCCAGAAGAACCAGTTCCGCACCGACCTGGTGCTCGCCGCGGTCGGCGTCACCGCCGTGCTGTCGGTGACGTTGTTCGCGCTGACCTTCCTGCTCCAGCGCCTGGTCACGCCCTGGTACGTGGCCGACCACGACGGAGGAGGTGCGCGGTGAAGGTCGTGGTGCGCGACCTGTCGGTGTCCTACGGCGACCTGCCGGTGCTGTCCGGGGTGAGCCTGGACGTCGCACCGGGGGAGTTCGTGTCGCTCGTCGGGCCGTCGGGATGCGGCAAGTCGACGCTGTTCGGGGCGCTGGCGGGCATCCTCGACGGGGCGACGGTGACCGGCGACGTCGAGGTCGACGGCGGCCCGGTGCGCGGTGCCCCGTTCGGTCTGATGCCCCAGCAGGACCTGCTGTTCCCGTGGCGCACGGTCCTCGACAACACGGCCCTCGGGTTGGAGGTCGCCCGCGTGCCGCGCCGCGAGGCCCGCGAGCGCGCCCGCGCGCTGTTCGAGCCGTTCGGGCTGGCCGGCTTCGAGGACGCCCGCCCGGGCGAGCTCTCGGGCGGCATGCGCCAGCGCGCGGCGCTGCTGCGCACCGTCGTCGCGGGCCGGCAGGTGCTGCTGCTCGACGAGCCGTTCGGCGCGCTGGACGCGCTCACCCGGACCGCGATGCAGGACTGGCTGGAGTCGGTGCGCGCCCGCTACGGCTGGACGACGGTCCTGATCACCCACGACGTGCGGGAGGCGGCCCTGCTCTCGGACCGGGTGCTGGTGTTCTCGCCGCGCCCGGCGACGGTGGTGCGGGAGCTCGTCGTCGACGCGGGGCGCCCGCGCCGCCGTACCGACCCGGTGCTGGCCGCGGTCGAGGCGGACCTGCTGGACACCCTGCGCGGCTGAGGCAGGGCCGACGTTCCGGTGCTCCGGATCGTGTCGGAGGGCAACAAAGTCGGCGTTCGTGACCGGATCGTGATGACGAAACGGGAACTGTCTCGATTCAGAAGGCTGTTGCGGAGCCGGTTCCGCCCAATACGTTGGCGCTCGCAACATTCACCCGTTCGTGATCATGCGAGCGGTCCACAACGTCGTGGAGGGAGACCCCGATGGGGGCACGGAACACGGGGCGCGGTCCCCGGCTGCGTCGGGCGGTCGCGGCGGCGGGCCTCGGCCTGCTGCTGGCCGTCGCGGGCTGCGGACAGAACAGCGCGGGCGGCGGCGGGGACACCGCCGGCGGTGGCTCCGGCGGGTCCGGCGGCGGGGTGAAGGTCGGGGTGATCCTCCCCGAGACCGACTCCTCGGCCCGCTGGGAGGGCTTCGACAAGCCCATGCTGGACGCGGCGCTGCGCGCCGAGGGCATGGACCCCGACATCCAGAACGCCCAGGGCGACGAGCAGAAGTTCTCCACCCTGGCCGACGGCATGATCTCCAGCGGCGTCAAGGTCATGATCATCGCCTCGATCAGCAGCGACGGCGGCACCGCCGTCGCCCAGAAGGCGAAGGCCCAGGGCATCCCGGTCATCGACTACGACCGGCTCAACCTCGGCGGCGTCAGCGACTACTACGTCTCCTTCGACAACGAGAAGGTCGGCGCCCTGCAGGGCGAGGGCCTGGTCCAGGGCATCGGCAACAAGCCGGGCGCCCAGGTCATCGAGATCGAGGGCGCGCCGACCGACAACAACGCGACACTGTTCTACAACGGCCAGCAGACCGTGCTGAAGCCCAAGTACGAGTCCGGGGCCCTGAAGCTCGTGCAGAGCCAGAAGATCGACAAGTGGGACAACCAGGTCGGCGGCACCACCTTCGAGCAGATCCTCACCGGCAACGGCGGCAAGGTCGACGGTGTCGTCGCCGCCAACGACGGCCTCGCCGGCGCCATCGTCACGGTGCTGGCCAAGTACGGCCTGAACGGCAAGGTCGTGGTCACCGGCCAGGACGCCACCGCCGACGGGCTCGCCGCGATCCTGCGCGGGGACCAGTACATGACGGTGTTCAAGCCGATCGAGCAGGAGGCGCAGGCCGCCGCGAAGCTCGCCGGTGCCCTGGCCAAGGGCGACACCGCGGCCGCCGACGGCGTCGCCACCCAGACGGTCACGGACCCGAAGGGCAACCGCGACGTCAAGTCGGTGCTGCTCGAGCCGCAGCTGATCACCAAGGACTCGGTCAAGAAGGTCACCGACGCCGGCTACGTCAAGGCCTCGGAGATCTGCAACGCCGAGACCCAGGCCGCCTGCGGCCAGCTCGGCATCAAGTAGGACCCGCAGCCGGTCCGGGCCGCGGCGGTGACCCCGCCGCGGCCCGGCCGGCGCCCACGTGGAAGGTGCCCGAAGTGGCCGACCCCACCCTCTCCCTGCGCGGTGTGTCCAAGAGCTTCGGCGCCGTGCAGGTCCTGCACGACGTCGACCTGACCGTGCGCGCCGGCGAGGTCACCGCGCTCGTCGGCGACAACGGCGCGGGAAAGTCCACCCTGGTCAAGTGCGTCGCGGGGATCCACCCGATCGACTCCGGCGAGGTGCTGTTCGAGGGGGCTCCGGTGACCGTCGCCGGCCCGTCGGACGCCGCCAAGCTCGGCATCGAGGTCGTGTACCAGGACCTCGCGCTCGCCGACAACCTCGACATCGTCCAGAACATGTTCCTCGGTCGCGAGCGCGGCCGCTCCTGGATGCTCGACGAGGGCTCGATGGAGCAGGCCGCCCGCGACACCCTCGCGTCACTCTCGGTACGCACCGTCACCTCGGTCCGGACCCCGGTCGCGTCGCTGTCCGGCGGGCAGCGCCAGACCGTCGCGATCGCCAAGGCGGTGCTCTGGGACTCGCGCGTCGTGCTGCTCGACGAGCCGACCGCGGCGCTCGGCGTCGCCCAGACCCGCCAGGTGCTCGACCTCGTGCGACGGCTGGCCGAGCAGGGCCTCGGCGTCGTGCTCATCAGCCACAACATGGCCGACGTCTTCGAGGTGTCCGACCGGATCGCCTGCCTCTACCTCGGCCGGATGGTCGCGCAGGTCCCGACCCGCGAGGTCACCCACTCCGATGTCGTCCAGCTCATCACCGCGGGCCGCTCCGGCGAGCTCGGGCTGCCGCGGCCCGAGCAGGCGGTGTCCTGATGGCCCCCCACTCCGACCCGTCCGGCCCGGCCGGCCCGGGAGGAGACACCGTGACCGAACGGACGCCCGCGCCCGAGCAGGAGCAGAGCGCGGCCCGCCGGGCGAACCCCGGCAACCGGGCCGCCGACTTCGGCATCGACACCACCGCCCGCACCACCCGCGAGGCGATCACGGCCTACCTGCGCGGGCTGCGTGGCGGCGACCTGGGCTCGCTGCCCGCGCTGCTCGGCCTGGCCGCGCTGTTCGTGCTGTTCAGCGTGCTCGACTCGGGCGGCACGTTCCCGAGTCTGCTCAACCTCGCCAACCTGCTCCAGCAGGGCGCCGGTCCGACCATCATCGCGATGGGCCTGGTGTTCGTGCTGCTCACCGGGGAGATCGACCTGGCCGCCGGCACGGCGTCCGGGCTGGCCGCGGCGCTGATGGCGCTGCACCTGATGAGCGACGGCAACGTGCTCGGCGCCACCGGCACCACCGTGTTCGTCCTGCTGGTGGCGGTCATGCTGGCCGGTGCCGTGCTCGCGGCGCTGGTCCGGGTGTGGGCCGGGTCCGTGATCAGCCTGCTCACCGCGGTCGTGCTCGTGATCGGGGTCCCGGCGAACGCGTTCACCGTGATGGGGCTCGCCGTCGGCGTCGGGGTGGTGATCGGCTGCCTCACCGGGTTCCTCGTGGCCCGGATCGGGATGCCGTCGTTCGTCGTGACGCTGGCGTTGTTCATCACGTGGCAGGGGGTGATCCTGCAGCTCATCGGCGACGGCGGCACCATCGCGCTGCGCGACCCCTTGATCAACGCGGTGGCGAACGGCAATCTCTCGGTCACGGCGTCGTGGGTGCTGTTCGTGATCGTCGCCGGTGGCTACGCGCTGGTCCAGACGGTCCGGCTGCGGACCCGACTGCGCAGCGGGCTGGTCGCGCCGCCGACGGGACTGGTCGCGTTGAAGATCGGAGCGGTGGTGGTGCTCGGCGGCCTGGTGACGTTCGCGTTGGTCCAGGACCGTTCGCCGGGCGTCATCTCGATCGCCGGGGTGCCCTACGTCGTCCCGATCGTGCTCGTCCTGCTCGTGCTCGGCACCTGGGTGCTCGACCGGACCCGGTTCGGCCGCCACGTCTACGCCGTCGGCGGCAACCGGGAGGCCGCGCGCCGGGCCGGCATCGACGTCGCCCGCATCCGGGCGTCGGTGTTCGTCATCTCCACCGCGTTCGCCGCGATCGGCGCGATCGTCTACTCGTCGAAGATCGGGTCGGTGAACCCGGCGGCCGGTGGCGGCAACACCCTGCTGTTCGCGGTCGGCGCCGCGGTCATCGGCGGCACCTCGCTGTTCGGCGGACGCGGCCGGATCAGCAACGCCGTCATCGGCGGCACGGTGCTGGCCACGGTGCAGAACGGTCTCGGTCTGCTCAAGCAGCCCGCGGCCGTCGTGTTCGTGGTGACCGGCCTGGTGCTGCTGCTCGCGGCCGGTGTCGACGTGGCGTCACGGCGCCGGGCGGCGGCCACCGGCCGGTGACATGACCCAGCCCGGATCGGGGACCCGACCCGACGACGCGCGCCGGCACAACCGGGCCGTCCTGTTGCGTCGGCTGCACGTCGAGGGACCCTGCACCCGCGCGACGCTGGCCGGCGAGCTCGGCCTCAACCGCAGCACGATCAAGGCGGTGGTGGACGGGCTCGCCGAGGCGGGCGTCGTCACCGAGGCCGTCCCGGCCCGGCGCTCGGGGGCCGGGCGGCCGTCGCTGCTGGTGCTGCCCGACCCGCAGGCGGCGGTGGTGCTCGCCGTCGACATCCGGGTCGAGCAGGTGGCGCTGGCGATGGTCGGCATCGGCGGCCAGATCCTGGGGCGGCACAGCTGGAACCTGCACCGCACCACCCGGCTGCCCGGCGAGGTGATCACCCACCTCGCCGAGTCCGCCGCCCTGCTCCGCGACGAGCTGGGCGTCGCCGAGCAGGCGGTCGGGGTGTCGGTGCCCGGCGTCGTCCGGCGCTCCGACGGCTTCGTGCACGAGGCACCCAACCTCGGCTGGCGCGACGTCGACCTGGGCACCCGGCTCGCCGCGGTCCTGGCCCGGCCGGTGCAGGTCGCCAACGACGCCGAGGCCGGCGCGCTCGCCGAGCACCTGCGCGGGATCGGCCGCGACGTCGCCGACATGGTCTACCTGTCCGCCGACGTCGGCGTGGGCGGCGGTGTCGTGTCCGGCGGGACGCCGCTGCGCGGCACCGGCGGCTACGTCGGCGAGCTCGGGCACCTCATGGTCCGACCGGACGGGCGGGAGTGCTTCTGCGGCTCGCACGGCTGCTGGGAGACCGAGGTCGGCGAGCCCGCGCTGTGCCGAGCGCTGGGGCTGCCCGAGGACACCCCGCGCGGGGTGCTCGTCGCCGAGCTGCGCGACCTGGCCGCGGTACCGGGCCGGGCCGACCGGCTGCTGGCGGACTACGCCGGATGGATGACCGCCGGGCTCGTCACGGTGGTGAACATGCTGGCCCCGGAGCTCGTCGTGCTGGGGGACCTGTTCGGGGCGCTGCCGCCGTCGGTCGTCGAACGGGTCGGCTCCGAGCTGCGCCGGCGCAGCCTGGTCAGCCGGGCCACGGGCGGGACCCGGCTCGCGGTGTCCCCGCTCGGCCGCGACGGCGCGCTGGTCGGCGCGGCCGAGATCGCGTTCGAGCCGGTGCTGGCCGCGGTCTGACCGAGGGCAGGGGGCCGGGATCACTTCCGCGCCCCGCGGCTCAGCTCAGGTGGCCGGCCAGCTCGGCCAGCGCGCCGACGGTGAACGTCGGTGGGCTCAGGTACCCGGGCCAGGTGTCGCCGTGGCGGTCCAGCCAGGCCGTCGCCATCCCGACCCGGGCGGCGCCGTGCAGGTCCCACGGGTGCACCGCGACCATCACCGCCTCGTCCGCGTCGACCCCGCAGGCCCGCAGCGCGTACCGGTAGGACTCCGGCGCCGGCTTCCAGATCCCGGCGTCCTCGACCGACAGCACGGCGTCGAACTGCTCGCGCAGGCCGTGGTCGCCGAGCAGCCGCTCGGCCACCGACGCGGCGCCGTTCGACAGCGTCACCAGCCGCAGCCCCGCGGCCCGCAGCGCCGCGACGCCGCCGTGCACGTCGTCGTGCACCGGAAGCTCCAGAAACCCGTCGACGACGTGCCGGGCGCCCCGGTCGGGGTCGGTGACCCCGTGCCGGCGCAGCAGCCCGGCCGCGGTGGCCGTCGCCAGCTCGGCGAAGGTCGTCAGCTCCCCGCCCGCGGCCTGCGCCATGCCCTCGCGCAGGGTCGCGGTGAACCACAGCGGCCCGAGCCGTTCCGGTGCGCCCAGCTCGGCGAACCGGGCCCCCATCGGTGTCAGGTCCGACAGGGTCTCGTTGACGTCGAACACCACGGTCGTGATCGCCATCCCCCTACCCTGACGGGTGTGAGTGCTCCCCGCACGGTGCTGGTCCTCGGCGGTACGACCGAGGGCCGTGCCGCGGCCGCCGCGCTGGCCGTCCGCGACGACGTCCGGGTCGTGTCGTCGCTGGCCGGGGCCGTGCGCAGCCCGACCCTGCCCGACGGCGAGGTCCGGATCGGCGGGTTCGGCGGTGCCGACGGGCTGGCCGCGCACCTGCGTGCCGAGCGGGTGGCGGCGGTGCTCGACGCCACCCATCCGTTCGCATCGACGATGACCGCGAACGCGGCCGCCGCCTGCGCGGGCACCGGGGTGCCGCTGGTCGTGCTGCGCCGGCCGGGCTGGACGCCCGGGCCGGGGGACCGGTGGCACCGGGTCCCCTCGGTCGCCGCCGCGGCGGCCGCGCTGCCCGACCTGCTCCCCGGCCCCGCCGGGCGGGTCCTGCTCACGACCGGCCGCGGGGGACTGGCGCACTTCGCCGATGTCGACGCGGCGTTCTGGATCCGGGCGGTCGACCCGCCCGACGGCCCGCTGCCCGCCCGGCACGAGCTGCTGCTCGACCGGGGCCCGTTCGCCCTCGACGACGAGCGCGCCCTGTTCGACGCCGTCGTCCCGCACGTGCTGGTCACCAAGGACTCCGGCGGCGCGGCGACCGCGCCGAAGCTCGCCGCGGCCCGGGAGCGCGGGGTGACGGTCCTCGTCGTCGACCGGCCGCCGCTGCCCGGTGGGGTCGCGGTGGAGTCCACGGTGGAGGCGGCACTGGCCCGGCTGCTCGGGGCCTGACCAGCGCGACCTCAGGGCAGGCCGACGAGGATCCCGCCCGGCTCCGGGGCCGCGGCCAGCGCCTCGGCGAGCGCCTCCAGCCCGGCCCGCCGGGTGACCAGCCGGCCCGGGTCGAGGCGCCCGTCGGCGACGAGTGCCATCAGCTCCGGGTAGTCCGCGGCGGCCATGCCGTGGCTCCCGGTGACCGTCAGCTCGTGCGCGATCATCAGTGGCACCGGCACCACCGGCTCCCGGGCGAGCAGGCCGACCTGCACCAGCGTCCCCTGCCGGCGCAGCGACCGGACGCCGAGGTCCAGGGCGTCCGCCCGGCCCGCGGCCTCCACCGCGAGGCGGGCGCCGCCGTCGCCGATGGCCTCGCGGACCGCGTCCGGGCCGTGGGCGGTGTCCACCGCAGCCACCGCGCCCAGCTCGACCGCCCGGGCCCGGGCCGCGGGCGAGGGGTCCGCGACGACCGACTCGGCACCCAGCGCCGCCGCGATCAGCACCGCGGCCAGCCCGACCCCGCCCGCGCCGAGCACGAGGACCCGCTCCCCGGCGACCAGCCCGCCGCGCCCGACCAGCGCCCGGTGCGCGGTGGCGACCCGGCAGCCGAGCAGCGCGGCCCCGGCGGCGTCGGCGTCGTCGGGGACCGGCACCAGGTTGTGGTCGGCATGGTGCAGCGCGACGAGCTCGGCGAAGGAGCCGTCGTGGGTGAAGCCGGGCTGTTGCTGGTGCGGGCAGACCTGTGCGCGGCCCGCTCGGCAGTCCGGGCACACACCGCAGCCGCAGACGAACGGCGCCGTGACCCGGTCACCGGCCCGGAACCGGGTGCCCCCGGTGCCGGTCGCGACCACGCGCCCGACCAGCTCGTGGCCGGGGACGTGGGGGAGCGTCACGTCGCCGTCGTGCCCGGCCCAGGCGAAGCGGTCGCTGGCGCACAACCCGGTCGCCTCCACCCGCACGACCACCCCGCCCGCGGGCGGGGTGGGGTCCGGCAGGTCGACGACCTCGGGTGGCGCACCGAACGCGGTGATCCGTACTGCTCGCATGGAGGGGATCCTTCCAGGCTCGATATGCTCGCCGTCCGAGGGAAAGAGGTGGTGCGGTGTACGCCGCGATCCTGTTCGACATGGACGGCACCCTGGTGGAGTCCGACGAGGCGGTCGCCCGGTCCTGGGCCGCCTGGGCCCGCGAGTACGGCGTCGCCGAGGCCGACCTGGTCCGCGTCGCGCACGGGGTGCCGAGCGACGGCACGATCCGGCTGCTGCGCCCGGACCTCACCGGTGCGGCGCTCGACGCGGCCGTGGCCCGCCAGCTCGAGCTGCAGTACGACGACCTCGACGACGTCGTCGCGCTGCCCGGCGCGCACGCGCTGCTCGCCGCCCTCGACGCGACGCGGATCCCGTGGGCCGTCGTGACCAGCGCCGACCGGCGGCTCGCCGAGGCCCGCCTCGGCGCCGCCGGGATCGTCGCACCGGTGCTCGTCGCCCGCGACGACGTGCGGCACGGCAAGCCGGACCCGGAGGGCTACCGCGCCGCGGCGGCCGAGCTCGGGGTGGACCCGGCCACCTGCCTCGTCGTCGAGGACGCGCAGGCCGGGCTCGACGCGGTCCGGGCCGCCGGCGCGGCGACCGCGGCGCTGCGGGGACTCGACGGGGACCTGCGACCCTCCGGGCTGCCCGAGCTCACGGCCCTGCTGGGGCTCGCGGACGCGGTCAGACCGGGCGGCTCATGACGGTCAGCCCCGGACCGGGCACGCCGTCGGCGACGAACCCGGACCGGAGGTAGAAGGCGATCGCGCGGGCGTTGTCCGGCTCCACCTTCAGCGACAGCGTGCGCGACCCGTGCTCGCGCGCGACGGCGGTGACCGCGTCGACCAGCGCGTCGGCCACCCCGGTGCCGCGAAGGTCGGGGTGCACCCACATGCCGTACAGCCGGCCGTCGCCGTCGTCACCGGCCCGCCAGCACGCGGTGCCGACCGGGCGGTCGCCGTCGAAGGCACCGAAGCGGACGTGCTCGGTCAGGACCACCCGCCAGGCGGCCGGTTCGAGCGCGGCCTGCTCGCGGTAGAAGTCGCTGTCCTCACCGAACCCGTCCCGCACCGACGCGAGGCGGGCCACGCGGGCCTGCTCCCAGTCGTCGGGCCCGAATCGCCTCACCCGCAGTTGCACGGCGTGACGCTAGCGCGGAACCGGCATCCGTCAGGATGTCGTCAACGAGCTGATGTGATCAGTCGGTCGTCGTGCCGCCGGAGCCGTAGTGCCGGGGGGTGAACACGACGGTCGTGCCGCCGCGCTCGACCGCCCGGGTCGTCGACGAGCCGACGACCACCAGGGTCCGCATGTCCACCTGCTCCGGGTCCAGCTCGCCCAGCGTGGTGACGACGACCCGCTGCCCGGCGCCGCCGACGTCGCGGCCCAGCACCACCGGCGTGTCCGGGGCGCGGTGCTCCAGCAGCACGTCGCGGGCCGCGCCGACCTGCCACGGCCGGGCCTTCGAGCGCGGGTTGTAGATCGCGATCGCCAGGTCGGCCGCGGCCACGGCACGCAGCCGGTCCGCGACGACGTCCCACGGCTTGAGCCGGTCCGACAGCGAGATCAGGGCGTGGTCGTGCCCCAGCGGGGCGCCGACGGCGGCCGCCACGGCCTGCGCCGCGGACATGCCGGGCAGCACCCGGACCGGGACGTCGTGGTACTTCGGCTCCGCGGCGACCTCCAGCACCGCGGTCGCCATCGCGAACACCCCCGGGTCCCCGGCGGAGACGACGGCGACCCGCCGGCCCGAGGCGGCGAGGTCCAGCGCGTGCGCGGCCCGCTCGGACTCGACCTTGTTGTCCGAGGCGTGCCGGGTCTGACGCGGGTTCGGCGGCACCCGGTCCAGGTAGGGGCCGTAGCCGACGAGGTCGTCCACCTCGGACAGCGCGCGGGCGACCTGCGGGGTCAGCCAGTCCCGCCCGGCGGGCCCGGTCCCGACCACGACGACCTCACCCGGCCCGCGCACCGACCGCTCCTCGGCCGCCGCGCCCCCGCGCTCCGCGACGGATGCGACGGCCTCCTCGGGCACCGATGCGGCGACCTCGCCGGGCACCAGGGTGATCGCGAAGTAGGGCACGTCCGAGGGGTCCACGTCGGACAGCGCCCCCGTCCGCTGGCCCTCCATCGTCGCCCGCTCGACGTAGCGGGCCCGGTCGAGCACGCCGGCGTCGGCCATCGCCCCGCGGACCGCGGTGAAGGTGCGCCCGAGCTTCATCACCGCCGCCGAGTCGGTCCCCGCGAGCCGCCGGGCCAGCTCCTCACGGGGCAGCGTGCCCGGGAGTACGGTGAGCACCTCGTCGCGCTCCACCAGCGGCTGCCCGATCGCCGCGGCCGCACCGCTGATCGAGGTGACACCCGGCACGACCTCGGTGGGATAGCGCCCCGCCAGGCGCTTGTGCATGTGCATGTAGGAGCCGTAGAACAGCGGGTCGCCCTCGGCGAGCAGCACGACGTCGCGGCCCGCGTCGAGGTGCGCGGCGAGCCGGGCGGCGGCCTCGGCGTAGAACGCGTCGATCGCGCCCTGGTAGCCGCCGGGATGGTCGGTGGCCTCTGTGGTGACCGGGTAGACCAGGGCCTCCTCGATCGCGGTGCCCGACAGGTGCGGCTCGGCGATCCGGCGCGCGATGGAGCGGCCGTGCCGCGCGGAGTGGTAGGCGATGACGTCGGCGTCGCGGACGAGCCGGGCGGCCTTGATGGTCGTCAGCTCGGGGTCGCCCGGACCGAGGCCGACGCCGTAGAGGGTGCCCGTCACGCTGTGTCGCTGCGCGTCACTCGCAGGCTCGTTCACGCTGTGCTGCTGCGCGTTCACGCGATGATCTCCTGTTCGTGGGCCAGCGCGTTCAGCGCCGCCGCGGTGATCGCCGACCCGCCACGACGGCCGTGGACGACGAGGTGCTCCAGGTCGGTCCGCTCGGACAGGGCCACCTTGGACTCGGCGGCGCCGATGAACCCGACCGGGATGCCGATGATCGCGGCCGGGCGGGGGGCGTCGCCGCGGTCGATGAGGTCCAGCACGTGGAACAGTGCGGTCGGGGCGTTCCCGATCGCGACCACCGCGCCCTCGAAGCGGTCGGCGAGCAGCTCCAGCGCGGCCGCGGACCGGGTGTTGCCGATCCGGCGCGCGTGGTCGGGGACCCGGGTGTCGCGCAGCAGGCAGAGCACCTCGTTGTCCGCGGGGAGCCGGGCGGCGGTGACCCCGGAGGCGACCATCATCGTGTCGCACAGGATCGGGGCACCGGCCCGCAGCGCGGAGCGGGCGGCCGCGACGACGCCGTCGGAGGCGGCGATGTCGTCGACGAGGTCGACCTGGCCGCAGGCGTGGATCATGCGCACGGCGATGTCGTCGACACCGGGCGGGAGCCCGGAGAGATCGGTCTCCGCGCGGATCGTCGCGAACGAGCGGCGGTAGATCTCGTTGCCGTCGGTGATGTAGTCGTACCCGCTCAGCGGAGCTCCTCGGTCGTGATCGTCTGTCCGTCGATGACGTAGGTGTCCGGCCCGGTGGCGACCGCGTCGCGGTGCGCCGTGTGCGGGGCGCCGCAGCGCCGGCCACAGCCGACGACGTGCACCGCGTCGGGCCCCGCGCCCGCCCGCGGCCCGCCCTGCGCGATCAGCACGAGCGCGTGCGCTCGGACGTCGGCCAGGGACTTCGCGCATCCCGGAGCGCCCGCGCAGGCGCTGACCCGCACCGCCGGGTGCCCGGGGTCGACGACCAGCCCTGCCGCCGCCAGCCGGGCCGCGGCACCGGGCGCGGGGGTGGGCAGGACCAGGGTGCGCCACGGGGTGACCAGCAGCTGCGGAGCCGACTCGGCCAGCAGGTCCAGCTGCCCGGCCGACAGCTCCCCGAGCACCGGCGCGACCCCCAGCGCACCGCCACCCAGCGCTCCGACGAGCACCGGGCCGGGATCCCCGGGCGTGCTGTCGTGGTGCCCCGGACCGGGGGAGGACACCGACCGGTGTCCGCGCAGCCGGGCCGCCACCCCGGTCGCGGCGCCGGGCAGCTCCGCGGCGCGCCAGGCCCGCGCGGCCGGGTCGGCGGCGTGCGCGGCCCGCAGGTCGAGGAACGCCGTGGCCGCGTCGAGCAGCAGCGTGGGCGCCTCGGCGGGGGAGCAGCACAGGCCGGTCGGGACGCCCGCCACGAGCAGCTCGCCCTCGTCGGGGCCCCGTGCCCGCCAGCACAGGTCGGCACGCTCGGCGGCGACGTCGCCGCGGCCGTCGTCGAGGGCGAACAGGAACCGGCCGGGCAGCGCCGACAGCGCGGGGCGCGCGCACAGGCCGCGGTCGAGCGCGGTGGCCAGACCGCGGACGTCGGCGAGGCCGCCGGCGAGACCCGAGAGCGGGGAGGCCAGCACGTTGCGGACCCGCTCGTGGGTCGTCGACGGCAGCAGCCCGGCCACGGTCAGCCGCTCCACCGGGCGCGGGTCGGCCGGGTCGAGGCCGCGCAGTTGCAGGTTCCCGCGCGAGGTCAGGTGGACGGCGCCGTCCCCGGCCTCGCGGGCCAGGGCCGCGACCGCCCGCAGCGCCGCCGCGGTGACGGTCCCGCCCGGCAGCCGGATCCGCGCCAGCGCCCCGTCCGCGGCCGCGTGCGGCGAGACGACGCCGGGACAGGCGTCGGTGCGGGTACGGGTGGTCGGCGACGGCACGCCGGACACTGTAGGCATCCGAGACCGCCGAAGGGACCTGCCGGGGCGGCGGTCACACCTCGTCAGGTGTTCAGATCACCGCAGGTACCGGCGAGCCCCGGAGTACGTCGCGTCGAACCGCACCGGGGTCACCCGGACCGGGGTGGCCGCGTCGAACGCCTCGATCATCGTGCCGCCGCCGGCGTACATCGCGACGTGCGTCGCGGGGGAGTTCCAGAACAGCAGGTCACCGGGCCGCAGGTCGGCGGGGTCGTCGACCTGCCGTCCACCGCGGGACTGGTCGGAAGCGTCGCGCCCGACGGTGATCCCGTGCAGCGCGTGGGCCAGCCCGGTCAGGCCCGAGCAGTCCGGGCCGAACCCGGAGCGCCCGCCCCAGAGGTACGGACGGTCCAGGAACAGCCGCGCGGTCGCGACCAGCCCCTCCCCGGTCGGAGAGGGCGGCGCCCCCGGCCGGAGGGTCTCCGCCGCCGTCCATGCCTGGTCGCCGCCGGGCAGCGCGACCCGGACCGCGTCGCCCGCCTCGCCGACAACCGGCAGCCGGGTGCCGACGCTGACCTCGCGCAGCCGCTCGGTGCGGGCCGCGTCGCGGTACAGCCAGGCCGTCGCGACGCCGTCGACGGTGCCGGCGGGTGCCTCCGCGGCGAGCGCGCCGAACGCCGGGTCGTCGACGAGCTGGGCCTCGGGGACCCAGCCGGGGTAGCCACGGTGGTCCTTGCCCGACGGCTGGCCGGGCACGACGACCTGCGCCCAGCCGTCGCGACGCGCGGTCACGGTCACCGGGGCGCCGAGCAGCACCTGGGTCTGGGTGCGCGAGGCGGTGGTGAGCTCGCGGCGGTCCGCGCTGCTCATCGACCCCAGCCACCCGGCCGGGTCGGCCGGGGTGGCGACGGCGGCCCGGTCCCGCGGGCGCGGGCTGTCCGGTGAGGTCCACACGGTCGCGACCGACACGGCGACGAACGTCCGTCCCGGCCCCTCGGCGGCCGCGGGGACGGCGGCCGCGGGCAGGACGGCACAACCGAGCACCGCGGCGAACAGGACGGACAGGACACGGGGCACGGTGGGAACTCTCGACAGCCGGGGGCGCCGGGGCAAGCAGCCACACCGCCGGGTCACCACGACGAGTGGGGTGGCCCCGCCCACCGTTCACGACCCGCCTCGCAGGTCGTCGCCGGGTACCGGGAGGTGGGCCGAGCGGCCCGAACGTCGTCAGCCTCTTGTCAGGTCCCCCCGCTGCTCTTAGTGTATGCGTATGCATCTTACTGAAGCGGACCTGCGTCGCATCGGGTCGCCCGTCACCGTGGCGAAGGCGCCGGCCGTCGTCGACAGCGCGGACCTGCGCGACCCGGCCGTGGCTGCCACCGTCTCGGAGATGCTGCGCACCATCTCCGCCGGCGGGATGGACGCGGTGCTGCGCTACGCCCGGGACCTCGACGGGTTCACCGGCACCGACCTGCTCGTCGGCCCCGCCGAGCTCGCCCGTGCCGGGGACGAGCTGCCCGCGGACCTGCGCGAGGCGCTCGAGGCGGGCGCGGACCGGACCCGCCGGTTCGCGCAGATGCAGCGGGACCGGCTGCAGGACTTCGAGGCCGAGGTCCTGCCCGGGGTGGTGTGTGGTCAGCGTCTGATCCCGGTCGGGAACGTCGGCGCCTACCTCCCGGCGGGCCGGTTCCCGCTGCTGGCCGGCGCGTTCATGACGGTCGGGGTGGCCGGGGTGGCGGGTGTGCCGAACATCGTCGCGGCCACGCCGCCCTCGCGCGACGGGCGCCCGCACCCGGCCGTGCTCTACGCGGCGCACATCAGCGGTGCCGACGCGGTGTACGCCGTCGGCGGTGTGCAGGCACTCGCCGCCATGGCGTTCGGGCTGCTCGACGGGACGCCCTCGGACATGATCGTCGGCGCCGGCAACGCCTACGTGGCCGAGGCCAAGCGCCAGCTCTACGGGCAGGTGGGCATCGACGTGCTGGCCGGGCCGTCGGAGGTCGCGGTGATCGCCGACGACACCGCCGACGCCGCAACCGTCGCCGCGGACCTGCTGGCCCAGGCCGAGCACGGGCCGACCTCGCCCGCGTCGCTGGCCACCACCTCCGAGCGGTTGGCCGAGGAGGTCCCGCGGGAGATCGAGAAGCAGCTCGCGGGCCTGGCCACCGCGGAGATCGCCGGCGCGGCCTGGCGCGATCACGGCACGGTCTACCTGGCACCCGACCGCGAGACCGTCGCCCGGGTCATGGACACCCTCGCCCCCGAGCACCTCGAGGTGATCGCCGAGGACCTCGACTGGTGGCTGGGGCGGCTGCGCAACTACGGCTCGTTGTTCCTCGGTCCGCACTCGACGGTGGCCTACGCCGACAAGGGCATGTCCGGCACCAACCACGTGCTGCCGACGACCCGGGGCGCGCGCTACACCGGCGGGCTGTCGGTGGCCGGCTTCCTCAAGCAGCTGACCTACCAGCGGGCCACGCGCGAGGCGACCCGGGCCCAGGCCGAGCCGACCGTGACCGTGTCCGACTTCGAGCAGCTCGTCGGACACCGTGACAGCGCCCGCATTCGACTCGACGCGCTCAGGAGCTGAACGCGCATGCGTATGTATACACGGGGCACCGTCGGCGGTCGCGGCGCACGCCTGCCGGTGGTCGCGGTGGGGCTCGCCGTCGTCCTGCTCCTCGCGGGGTGCGGCGCCGGGTCGCGGACCCCCGCCGCCACCGCCACGCTCGTCCCGTGTGACTTCCCGCCGCCACCGTCGTCGGTGGACGTCAACGTCCTGGCCTACAACTCCTCGGCCATCGACCCGTTCACCAACTCGATGGTGCGCAGCTGCTCCAAGGACGGGGTGACCCTGCACCACGAGCCGGTCGACTACGCGGGCCAGTCGCAGAAGACGACGGCCACCCTGGCCGGGCGCTACGGCACCTACGACATCCTCGAGACCTACGGATTCGTCGTCCCGCAGCAGGCCTCGACCGGCAAGCTGCACCCGCTCGACGACCTGATGGCCCGCTACGGCGCGGAGCTCGGTCTGGACCGGCTCAACCCCGAGATGCGCGAGGCGCTGTCCTACGACGGGAAGCTCTACGGCATCCCGATGCAGGCCCAGACCTTCGTCATGGCCTACCGCCGCGACGTGTTCGACCGCCTCGGCATCACCCCGCCGCGGACCTTCGCCGAGCTGCGCCAGGCCGCCGACCGCATCCAGCGCGAGGGCGGGATCCGCTACCCGCTGGCCCTGCCGCTGCTGGCGAGCTCGGACGTCGCGACCGCCTACGACGCGGCGCTGGGCTCGCTGGGCACCGACTACGTCGACCGCGACACCGGCCGCCCGAACTTCGACACCCCGCAGGCCGCGCGGGCCTTCACCGAGCTGCGGTCGCTGCTGCCGTTCATGGATCCGCAGGTGACGACGTTCGCCCAGCCCGCGGTGCAGCAGCAGATGTACAACGGCTCGGCCGCGATCGCGATCATGTTCAGCGGCCGCATGCTGGATCTCACCGACCCCGCCAACAGCCGGTTCGCGACCGACTTCGGGTTCGCCGCGCCGCCCTCGGTCGCCGGTGGGGACGTCCTCTACAACGCCCTGTCGGTGGACGGGTGGGCCATCCCGGAGAACACCGAGGTGGACAAGGACCTGCTGTTCCGGCTGGTCGCCGCCTCGGTGGGCGAGGAGGCGTCGCGGGCCGCGGTGCCGGCGGCCTTCCCGGCCCGCGAGGGCAGCGTGACGCCGTCGAGCAGCCCGTTCGCACCGGCGCAGCTGACGGCGCTGGGGAAGGCCCCGCCGCCGGAGCCGTTCCCGTGGACCTCACGGATCAGCAACGAGACCCGCCCGGTCGTCGCCGACGTGCTGGCCGGCCGGACGACGATCCCCGACGGGCAGCGGCAGATGCAGGAGATCGCGACCGCGATCGTCGCCGACTACCGGCGCTGACGTACCGGCGCTGAGGTACTGGCGCTGCCCCCTTTCCCACCACCCACGAGAGCGAGGTGAGGCGATCATGCGCAGGCGCGAGTTCCTGGGGCTGGTCTCCCCGAGCCTGCTGGTGATGCTCGGCCTGCTGCTGTTCCCGCTCTACAAGACGGTGGAGTGGAGCCTGCAGCGGGTCAACTACGGCGAACCCGGCACCTTCCTCGGCCTGGACAACTACGCCCAGGCCCTGTCCGACCCCCGGCTCGGGCGGGCCGTGCTGTTCACCGTCGGCCTGACCGCCGCGGTCGTCGCCGTCCTGCTGGTCGGGGGCTACCTGCTCGCCGTCCTGGTCAACGGGCTCGGCCGGTCCCGCCCCTGGGTCCTCGGCGTGCTGCTGGTGTCCTACGTCGTGCCCAACGTCGTCGGCGCCACGATGTTCTCCTGGCTGTTCGACTCCAACTTCGGCGGCGTCGTCGACTACCTGATCACCGAGCTCACCGGGGCCGAGATCCTCTGGTTCACCGAGCCGTGGGCGAACCGGGTCATGATCGGGCTCGACACGGTCTGGTTCATGCTGCCGTTCGCCATGCTGGTGATCCTCGCCGGGCTGCAGGGCGTGCCGGGGGAGATCGTCGAGGCCGCCCGGATCGACGGCGCGACCGGCTGGCGGGTGCACTGGCACGTGATCGTGCCGAGCATCCGGGGCGTCCTCACCTTCGTCTCGATCATCTCGATCATGGACGTGCTGCGGACGTTCGACCAGCTCGTCCCGCTCTCGCCACAGGCACCGCAGATCGGCAACGAGTCGATCATGCTCTACATCTACAACATCGCCTTCCAGGACGGCGGCCAGCAGCTGGGGCTCGGCAGCGCGATCAACGTGCTGCTCATCGTCCTGATCGTGCTGCTGCTCTCCCCGTTCATCCGGGACATGGCCAAGGAGGCCCGCCAGTGACCAGCGTGCAGACCACCCCGCCGGCCACCACCGCCCCCGGCCCGTCCGACGATCCCGGCCCCGCCCGGGCCCGCCGCCGCCCGCGGGGGAGGACCGTGCTGGTCGGCGGCCTGCTGCTGGTGGTCTGCTGGGTGATGCTGAGCCCGGTGCTGTGGACGGCCATGTCGGTCACCAAGCCCACCGACGTCGCCTTCCTCGACCCGCCGGTGTTCACCTGGACCCCGACGTTCACCGCGTTCGTCGACCTGTGGCAGACCACCGAGTTCTACCGGTACCTGATCAACACCCTGGTCGTCGCGCTGATCAGCACGGTGATCGCGCTGCTCATCGGCATCCCCGCCGCCTACGCGCTGTCGCGCTACCCGGGCTGGGTGTCGGTGGCCCTGCTCATCACGGCGCTGATCTTCCGTGCGTTGCCCCGCTTCGCGGTCGTGCTGCCGATGTACGAGCTGTCGCGCTCGCTGGGGATCTACGACACGACCTTCGCCGTCGCCGCCGCGCTCGTGGCGATCAACCAGCCGTTCTCGATCTGGCTGCTGCGCAACTTCTTCGCCGAGATCCCCAAGGAGCTCGACGAGGCCGCGATGCTCGACGGCTGCAGCCGCTTCCAGATCCTCTGGCGGGTCATGGTGCCGCTGATGGGCCCCGGGATCCTGACCGCGGGGATCTTCATGTTCCTGTTCGCGTTCCAGGAGTACCTGACGGCCAACGTGCTCACCGACGTCGTCGCCCGCACCGTCCCGGTGTTCATCGCCACCCAGCTCGGGCAGACCCTGCCGATGCTGCAGCAGGCCGGCGCCGTCGCGATCCTGCTGACGCTGCCGGTGATCGGGTTCGCCTTCGTCGCCCAGCGCTACCTCGTCGCCGGTCTGGGCGCGGGCTCGGTCAAGGGCTGAGCGGTGCCCGCCGTCCCGTCGTCCCCGCCGCTGGTCCTGCTGCCGGGCATGAACTGCTCGGCCCGGCTGTGGGGCCCGGCGGGGGCCGGAGCGCTGCACCCGGTCCTCGACCGGCCGACCCTCGACGAGCAGGTCCAGGCGCTCCTCGACGCGCTGCCCGACCGGTTCGCCCTCGGCGGGCTCAGCCTGGGCGGGATCGTCGCGATGGCACTGACCCGGCGGGCCCCGGAGCGGGTCGCCGGGCTGTGCCTGATGGCGACCAACGCCCGCGCGCCCACCCCCGAACAGCGCGCCGGCTGGGACGCGGCGCTGACCCGGCTCGACGACGGCGCCCCCGCCCGGGCCCTGCAGCCGCTGGAGCTGCTGCTGCACGACCGGTCGCTCGACGCCACCGCCCTGCAGATGGCCGACGAGACGGGGGAGCGGCGCCTCGCGGCCCAGCTGCGGCTGCAGGGCACCCGCGTCGACGAGCGCCCGGCCCTGCCCGCCGTCGCGGTGCCGACCCTGGTGCTGGCCGGTGAGCAGGACCGGCTGTGCCCGGTCGAGCGGCACACCGAGATCGCCGAGCTGGCGCCGGACGCCCGGCTGCAGGTGCTGCCGGGCGTCGGTCACCTGCTCCCGGTCGAGGCCCAGGACACGGTGGCCACACTGCTGGGGGAATGGCTGTCCGAGGTGCACGAGCGGTACGCACGCTGATCGCGGGTCCGACGACGCCCGCGCGGTGGGGAGCCGAGTCGCCCACCCGGCCGCACGATCAGCACGAGCGAGGGTTCCGGTGCCGTCCGTGGCACCGGAACCCTCGCTCGGGGCGATCACGGCCGGTCTCGGCCCGTCGCCGCGGCCAGCTCCCGGAACGACGCCATCATCACCGCGGTCAGGTTGTAGACCACCAGCTGCGCCCCGCCGTCGAACGACGCCGCGGCCGCGTCCGCCGAACCCGCGAGGTCGGCCCGCGCGGCGCCGCGGAGCGCCGGGTCGGCGCGCACCGCCTCCAGCAGCTCCGCGACGGACGGGTCGGCGTCGGTGCGGGACGCGCCCAGGTCCGCGACGCCGACGAGCCAGCCGTCGATCCCGTCCACCCCGACGATCTCCCCGGCCCGGGCGAGGGCGCCGGGTGACTCGAGCATCGCCACGACCAGGACGTCCTGCGCCGACGCCCGGTGCTGGGCCGCGGTGACCTCGCCGAACCGGCCCGCCCGCGGGTAGGTCGCGAACCCGCGGGTCCCGTGCGGTGGGTACCGCAGCGCCCGCACCAGCGCGGCGGCCTGCTCCGCGTCCTCCACGTGCGGGGCGACGATCCCGCGGGCGCCCTGGTCGAGCGCGCGCTGGGCCAGGTGGTGCTCGCCCTCCCCGGGCCGGACCAGCACCGGGAGCCCGTGCGCGTCGGCGAACGCGATGTGGGTCCGCAGCGACGACACGTCGGCCGGGCCGTGCTCGCAGTCGATCAGGACGAAGTCCAGACCGGCGACGGCGAGCATCTCCACGATCTCCTCGCACGGCATCCGCACCAGGGCCCCGGCGAGCCGCTCCCCGGCGGCGACCCGCGCCCTCACGCGATCATCCCGGCCGACAGGTCGACGTCGGCGCCCGACAGCCCCGGCATGGCGAGCATCGCGACGACGGCCGCACCCACCTCGTCGGCGGTGATCATGCGGCCGAGCGCGGCCCGCCCGACGAACGCCGCGCGCGCCGCGGCGACGTCGGTGCCGGTCCGCCGCGCCTCGAGGGCGAAGTTGCGCTCCATCCGGTCACCCTCGACCGGGCCGGGCGACAGGGCGTTGACCCGCACCCCGGCCGGGCCGGCCTCGAACGCGAGCGTCGAGGTCAGCCCCAGCACCGCGGTCTTCGACGCGCAGTAGGGCGTGCGCCGGGCGAGCGGTCGCTTCCCCGACACCGAGGCCACGTTGACCACGTCGCCGTCGCCGCGCTCCAGCATCGGCGGCAGGAACGCCCGGCACACCAGGTAGGTGCCGCGCACGTTGACCGCGAACACCTCGTCCCACTCTTGCGGGCTCACCTCGACCAGCGGGGCGACCGGCCCGGCGATCCCGGCGTTGTTGACGACGATCGAGACCTCCTCGTCGGCGAGCCGGTCCGCCAGGTCCGCGACGGAGTCCAGGTCGGCGACGTCGCACGTCTCGGCCCGGGCGGCGGGCCCGATCCGGGCCGCGGTCGCGGCGAGGGCGTCGGCGCGCCGTCCGGCGAGCACGACCCGGGCGCCGGCGCGGGCCAGGTGCGACGCGATCGCCGCACCCAGCCCGCTGCCGCCGCCGGTCACCAGCGCGGTGCGCCCCGTGACCGCCGCGTTCACGACCCCGCCACCGTGCTCCCGGCCGGGGCGACCGCGTCCAGCCAGTCGAACCGGTCGCCACCGTGCCGCCAGGCCCGCAGGTCCCCGGAACGGGCGTGCCCCTCGAACAGCTCCACCCGCGACGCCCGCCCGCACACCCGGCCCAGCTCCGCACTCGCCAACGGGTCGCGCACCTCCTGGTAGGTGCAGGTCTTGAGGTACTTCCCGACCCACAGCCCGCCGGTGTAGCGGGCCGCGCCCAGGGTGGGCAGCACGTGGTTGGTGCCGATCACCTTGTCGCCGTAGGAGACGCAGGTATTCTCGCCGAGGAACAGCGCCCCGTGGTTCCGCATCCGGTCCAGCGCCTCGCGCGGCCGGGCGGTGAGGACCTGGACGTGCTCGGCGGCGAGGTCGTCGGCGACGCGCCACATCTCGTCGGCGTCGTCGCAGACCACGATCCGGCCGTGGTCGCGCCACGCGGGCCCGGCCAGGTCGTTCGTGGGCATCCCCGGCAGCAGCCGGTCGACCATGTCGAGCACCGCCCGTCCCAGCGCGGCGGAGGTCGTGACGAGCACGGCGGGGGAGTCCGGGCCGTGCTCGGCCTGCGACAGCAGGTCGACGGCGACGGTGAGCGGGTCGGCGGTGTCGTCGGCGACGACCAGGATCTCGGTCGGCCCGGCGAACAGGTCGATGCCGACCTCGCCGAACAGCTGCCGCTTGGCCTCGGCGACGTAGGCGTTGCCCGGCCCGGCCAGCATGTCGACCGGGGAGACCGAGTCGGTGCCCAGCGCCATCGCCGCGACCGCCTGGACCCCGCCCAGGACGTGGATCTCGTCGGCGCCGGCCAGCGCCATCGCGGCGACCGTCGCCGCCGGGACCTCGCCGCGGATCGGGGGCGTGCAGGCGACCACGTGCGGCACGCCCGCGGCCTTCGCGGTCACGATCGTCATGTGCGCCGACGCCGTCAGCGGGTACCGCCCGCCCGGCACGTACGCACCCGCCGAGCCGACCGGGACGTGCCGGTGCCCGAGGACCACACCCGGCAGGGTCTCGACCTCGACGTCGTGCAGGGACTCCCGCTGGACCCGCGCGAAGTTCCGGACCTGGTCCTGCACGAACCGGATGTCGTCGACCACCTGCTGCGGCAGCGACGCGACCAGCTCGTCGACCCGCTCGGGGGTCAGGCGCTCCGGGGCGCGGCCGTCGAACCGGTCCGCGTGCTCCCGCACCGCCGCGTCGCCGCGCGTGCGCACGTCGTCCACGATCGCCCGGACCCGCTCGGCGACGCCCGCGTCGCTGCGGCGCGGGGCCGTCCCCGTCGCACTCTTCAGTTCCTGCGCCATACCGCCCTCTCTTGGTAGCATACGTATGCGCTACGGCTCAGCAGTGAACGGCGGCGACGCGCCGCTGTCAAGGGTGTGTCCGGCGGAGCACTAGGCTCGACGGCCGGTCGGGGGAAGGGCGGACATGGTCACCAGTCGCGACGTGGCGAGGCTCGCCGGGGTCTCGCAGCCGACGGTGTCGCGCGCGCTCACCGACCACCCCCGGGTGTCGGAGGCGACCAAGCGCAAGGTCCGCGAGGCGGCCCTGGCCCTGGGCTACTCGACCAACGCGATCGGGCGGGCGCTGTCGGTGGGCCGTTCGAACCGGATCGGGCTGGTCGTCGCCGACCTGGAGAACCAGTTCTACGCGAACATGATCGGCCCGCTGCACCACGAGCTGGAGGGGCTCGGCCACGAGCTCGTGCTGATCACCGAGTCGGCCGGCAGCGCGCCGCTGCCCGAGCGGGTCGCCGCGCACGGCCTGGCCGGGGTGGTGCTGTCCACGACGACGCTGGACTCCATCCAGCCCGCCCGGCTGCGCGACCGCGGCGTGCCGTTCGTCTACCTGAACCGGATCGCGCCCAGCGTGGCCGCCGACGCGGTGACCGTCGACCCCGAGCAGGGTGTGCGCGAGGTGCTCGACGAGGCCGTCCGGCTGGGCCACACCCGGATCGGGGCGATCTTCGGGCCGCGCAACACCAGCACCGGTGAGGTGCGCGAGCAGGTCGTGCGCACGGTGCTCGACGAGCACGGCCTGACGCTCGCCCAGCGCGACGTGCTGTACGGCCCGTTCGACTTCGCCACCGGCCGGGAGGGGTTCCGCACGCTGTACGAGCGGGCCGGCGGACCGACCCTGCTGCTGTGCGGCAACGACGTCGTCGCGCTCGGGGTGCTCGACGCCGCGGCCGAGGCCGGCGTCCCGGTGCCCGGTCACACCTCGGTGGTCGGCTTCGACGACCTGCCGACCTCGCGCTGGGCCATGGTCCGCCTCAGCACCGTCGCCTACGACCTCGACGAGGTCGCCCGGGAGTCCGCCCGCCTGGTCGTCGCGCGGCTGACCGACCCCGCGGCCGAGCCGCGGCACGTCGTGTACCCGACGCACTACGTCGCCCGCGCCACCGTGGCCGCTCCCCGGGCGTAGCCGCTCCGGTCGTCGGAAATCCTCGCGCGACTCTTGCCCGATAGGTGTGCATACGCATACAGTCGCGGTACGGATCCCGACGAGGAAGGACGACCATGGCGCTCGACCCGGTCGCGTATGAGCCCTACAACGACCCGGACGACTTCATCCGGGAGGTGACCGACCGGATCTGGGTCCAGCGGGACGTGTCCTACATCGTCGACAACTACGAGCCGGACTCGATCGTCCACGGCGGGCTCGGCACCGTGGTCGGCCGCGACGGGGTGATCGAGGGCAGCCTGATGCGCATCGCGGGCACACCGCAGCACGTCGGGCAGGCGGAGGACGTGGTGTGGGAGGCCCGTGGCGACGACGCGTTCCTCAGCTCGCACCTGGTCTTCTCCGCCGACGAGATCCTCGTCGACGGCGTCGTGCGGCGGATCCGCAAGCGCACCATCGCCAACTGTCTCTACCGCCGCGGGCGGATGGTGGAGGAGTGGGTGGTGCGCGACGAGCTCGCCGACTGCCTGCAGCGGGGCATCGACCCCGCCGAGGCCGCCCGGGAGCTGCGGTTCCGCGGCTACCAGGGCTCGATGACCGAGCAGCCGCCGAAGGACGTGCTCGCGGTCGGCGACAGCGGCCCGCGACCGGACGACTTCCGGCCCGAGTGCGAGATGGTGCTGGAGTTCCTCGAGGAGGTCTGGAACTCCCGGCGCTACCAGAAGGTCACCGACTACATGCACCGTGACCTGTTCCTGCACACCGTCGGGGACCGGACCGTCGTGCGCCCGGACGGCTACCAGCGCGACCTGCTCGCGCTCGTCGCGCCGTTCCCGGACGCCCGGTTCGAGGTCCGCGACGTCCAGACCAACCACGCCGAGCGCTACGCCGGCCTGCGGATCGCGGTGACCTGGGTGATGCGCGGGACCTACCGCGGCACGCCCGCGTTCGGTGCGCTCACCGGCGGCGAGGTGGAGCTGCTCGGCGTCTCGCAGTTCCTGGTCCAGGGCGGCCGCATCGTCAAGGAGGTCCGGGTGTTCGACGAGATCGCGCTGCGCGCGCAGATCGACGCCGGCCGGACCGAGGCGTTCACCGACACCAACATCTACTGACCGGAGCACCGACATGCACGACACGGTGGTCAGCGCGGGCGAGCTCGCCCGCCGCACCGTCCGGCACGCGGACTGGGTCCCGTGCAAGGCCGCGTTCATCGACTGCCGCACCCCGGGCTCGGACCGCAAGGACAACTACTCCTTCATCGGCCCCGGGGTCACACAGAACGCGTCCCAGCACGTCAACCTGCGCGAGCCGCACGGCTTCAACCTCGGTGCGGCGGGCATGCCGCACGGCACCACGAACAGCCTGCACCTGCACTTCACCGCCGAGGTCTTCATCAACTTCGACGGCGACTACGAGCTGCGCTGGGGCCCGGACGGCACCCAGGGCACCTACCGCAGCGTCGACGGCGACGTCGTCTCGGTCCCGCCGTGGATCTTCCGCGGCTTCACCAACGTCGGCGACGACGACGGCATCCTGCTCACCGTCCTGGGGCGCGACGACACCGGCGGCATCATCTGGGGCCCCACGGTCCTGGCCGAGGCGGCCGGTCACGGCCTGCACCTCACCGCGGACAACCGGCTCGTCGACACCGTCGCCGGGGACGCGCTGCCCGACGACGTCGCGCTGATCCGGCCGATGGAGCAGGCCGAGATCGACCGGCTCGACGTCTACACCCGCGAGCAGTTCCGTGGCCGCGTGGTGCACGCCGCCGACCGGCCGTGGGTCGCCGAGCCCTACCTGTGCTCGCGGCTGCCCGGCGGCGGCGCCGAGCTCGCCCCGGTCATCGGCTGGGGCAGCGTGGAGAGCCGGGCCGCCGTACCGCGGCTGCTCGACCCGCACGGGTTCGCGCTGGCGTGGCTGCGGGCCCTGCCCGGCGACGGCGTGCTCACCCACCGGCACGACGCGACCCAGGTGCTGACGGTGAAGGCCGGGCACTGGGCGGTCACCCTCAACACCGGCGACGACGCGCGCACCGTCGAGCTCGGCCCGCGGGACACCCTGTCGGTGCCGCCCGGCGCCTGGCGGTCGATGACGGCGCTCGACGCCGAGGGCGGCCGGACCGCCACCCCCGGCACCGCGGAGCTGCTGGTGGTCACCGGCGGTGACGGCCGGGTCCGGCACGAGTGGGCGCGCGAGGTCGTGGCCGGTGCCCGTGACCGGGGCCGGGTCCTCGACGCCGACGGCTATCTCGCACCGGCCGCGGTGCTGGCGTTCGCGGCCGAGGACGACTGAGGCGGCCGGGATGTCGGCGACGGACCCCACGGTCCCCGCACCGGCTGCGGCCACCGACGGCCGGGTGACGGTGGCGGCGTGCCGGATCCCGGCGCGGATCGACGCCCCGGACCCGGCGATCGCCGAGCGCGCGGTGCGCGAGGCGGTCGCCGGCGGCTCCCGGCTGGTCGTCCTGCCCGAGCTCGCCGTCTGCGGGTACGCCTTCGCCGACGCCGCCGAGGCACGGGCCGCCGCCGAACCGGCCGACGGACCCACCGTCGCCCGGCTCGCGGCCCTGTCGGCGGAGCTGCGCTGCGTCGTCGTGGCCGGGTTCGCCGAGCTCGGCGCCGACGGCCGGGTCTACAACAGCGCCGTCGTCGTCGAGAACGGGCTGCGGCGCGCGGTCTACCGCAAGGTCCACCTGTGGGACCGCGAGCACACGCTGTTCACCCCCGGCGACGCCGCACCCCCGGTGGTCGCGACCGCGGCCGGCCGGATCGCCCCGATGGTCTGCTACGACCTGGAGTTCCCCGAGTGGGTGCGTCGGGCCGCGCAGGACGGTGCCGAGATCGTCGCCGCGCCGGTGAACTGGCCGTGGCGCCCGACCCCCGACGGGCAGGACCCGCTGGAGGTCGCCAAGGTCCGCGCCGTCGCCGGGGCGTACCGGGTGCACGTGGTCGCCGCGGACCGCTGCGGCACCGAGCGCGGGGTCGCCTGGTTCGAGGCGCCGGTGATCGCCGACGCCGACGGGAACCTGCTCGCCGGGCCCGGCGGGCCGCCGCCGGGGGAGCCCGGCGTGCTGCTGGCCGCCCTCGACCCGGCCGCCGCCCGCGACAAGCACCTCACCTCGCACAACCACGTCCTGCGCGACCGCAGACCCGACCTGTACCGCGAGCCCGACCCCCCACCGGAAGGACCACCACCATGGCCGGCGTGACCTACGACGCGGTGACACGGCGCTACCCCGGGTCGACCCGGGCCGCCGTCGACGCACTCGACCTCGAGATCGCCGACGGCGAGTTCCTCGTCCTGGTCGGGCCCTCGGGCTGCGGCAAGACCACCTCGCTGCGGATGCTCGCCGGGCTGGAGGACGTCGACGGCGGCCACATCCGGATCGGCGAGCGCGACGTCACCGGTGTCGCGCCCAAGGAACGCGACATCGCCATGGTGTTCCAGAACTACGCCCTCTACCCGCACATGTCGGTCGCCGAGAACATGGGCTTCGCGCTGCGGATGGCGGGCACCGCCAAGGCCGAGATCGCCCACCGGGTCGCCGAGGCCGCCCGCATCCTCGACCTGGAGGCCTACCTGGACCGCAAGCCCAAGGCGCTCTCGGGCGGGCAGCGTCAGCGCGTCGCGATGGGCCGCGCGATCGTCCGCCAGCCGCAGGTGTTCCTGATGGACGAGCCGCTGTCCAACCTCGACGCGAAGCTGCGCGTGCAGACCCGCACCCAGATCGCGTCGCTGCAGCGACGGCTGGGGGTCACCACCGTCTACGTCACCCACGACCAGGTCGAGGCGATGACGATGGGCGACCGGGTGGCCGTGCTCAAGGACGGTCTGCTGCAGCAGTGCGCCGCCCCCGGCGAGCTGTACGCCCGGCCGGCCAACGCGTTCGTCGCCGGGTTCATCGGCTCGCCGGCGATGAACCTGCTGAGCCTGCCGGTGACCCCCGACGGGGTCCGGCTGGGCGGCGTCGACGTCGCGGTGCCACGCGGGGCGGGGGACACGGTCACCGTGGGCGTCCGCCCGGAGGACCTGCGCCTGGCCGAGGACGGGATCCCGCTGGAGATCGACCTCGTGGAGGAGCTCGGCGCGGACGCCTACGTCTACGGCCGCGCCCGCGTCGACGGCGTCGAGCACCCGATGGTGGCCCGGGTGGACGGACGCCGCCCACCGGCGCGGGGCACCGGGGTGCACCTCGCGCCGGACCCGGCGCGCACGCACCTGTTCGCGGCGGACGGCGCCCGTCTCGGCTGACCGTGCGGGTGGGCCCGCCGGTCGTCGCTCAGTCCCGGCCCGCGGCGGCGCCCACCCGCTCGTCCCACCCGGCCCGCACGTCGGCCTCGACCGGGCGGGTCGCGAGCGACACCACGACGAAGGCGACCAGCCCCGTCCCGAGCCCGGCGAACACCGGCTCGTTGGCGTAGAGGTCGCCCAGCGCCAGCATCGTCGCGAGCGTGACCACCGTCCCGGTGCCCATCGCGGCGAGCGCCCCGGCCCGGGTGGCGCGCCGCCACAGCAGCCCGCCCAGCACCGGCACCAGCAGCCCGCCGACCAGGATCCCGTAGGCCAGGGTGAGGGCGGCGACGACGTCGCGCAGCAGGCAGGCGATCCCGACCATGACGACGCCGAACGCGGCCACCGCCCAACGGTTCCCGGACAGCTCGTCGTGGGCCGGGTCCGCGGCCCCCACGGCCGCGCCCCGCCGGCGGCGCAGCGCGCCGAGCAGGTCCTGGTCGAACACCGTCGCCGTCGCCAGCAGCGCGCCGCTGGAGGTCGACATGACCGCCGAGAGCGCGGCGGCGAGCACCAGTCCGGCCAGCACCGGCGGCATCGCGGCCTCGACGATCGCGGCGAACGCGTCGTCGCGCGAGTCCAGGCCGGGTACGACGACCTGCGCGGCGGTGCCGATCAGCGCGCCCACCACGCCGTAGGCCAGGCAGTACAGCCCGGCGCCGAACCCGGCCCAGCGCGCCACCCCGGGGGAGCGGGCGGTGAACACCCGCTGCCAGATGTCCTGGCCGATCAGCAGCCCGAAGCCGTAGGTCACGAAGTAGGTGAGGATCGTGCCGCCGCCGATCGAGGTGAGCGACAGCGCGTCGGCGGGGACCGCGGCGACCAGCCCGTCCCAGCCGCCCGCCCGCCACAGCGCGACCGGCAGCAGCACTAGGAAGATCCCGACGGTCTTGATCAGGAACTGGACGAAGTCGGTGAGCGTCACCGACCACATGCCGCCCAGCGTGGAGTACACGACCACGACCGCACCGCCGATCAGGATGGACGGCACCCGCGGCAGGTCCAGCAGCACCCCGAAGATGGTCGCGTAGGCGATCGTCGAGGTGACGGCCAGCATCAGCGTGTAGGCCCACATGACGATCCCGGACGGGGCGCCGAGCCCGGTGCCGTAGCGCAGCTCCAGCATCTGCCCGACGGTGAACACCCCGAGCCGCTGGATCCGCCCGGAGAACGCCAGCGGCAGCACCAGGATCCCGGAACCGATCGCGACGACCAGCCACATCCCGGACAGCCCGTACTGGTAGCCGAGGCCTACCCCGCCGATCGTGGAGGCACCGCCGAGGACGACCGCGGCCATCGTCCCGGAGTAGAGCCACAGCCCGAGCCGGCGACCGGCCACGAGGAAGTCGGTCCGGTCGGTGGTGCGGCGCCGCCCCCAGAACCCGAAGGCGATCATGGCGGCGAGGTAGAGCACGACGACGGCGACGTCCATGGCGGATCAGCCCTTCCGGTTGGCGGCGAGCACGGACACCAGCTCGTAGGCGACGTGGGCGGCGGCGATCCCGGTGATCTCCGCGTGGTCGTAGGCGGGGGAGACCTCGACGACGTCGGCACCGACGACGTCGACCCCCACCAGCCCGCGCAGGCAGTGCAGCAGCTCACGGCTGGTCAGCCCGCCGGCCTCCGGGGTGCCGGTGCCGGGGGCGTGCGCGGGGTCGAGCACGTCGATGTCGACCGACACGTACACCGGCCCGGTGCCCAGCCGGCGTCGCATCCGCTCGACGACGGCGGCCACCCCGTCGGTCTGGATGTCGTCGGTGCCGATCACCTGGAAGCCGAGGACCTCGTCGTCGGCGAGGTCCTGTTCGCTGTAGAGCGGGCCGCGGATGCCGACGTGCACGCAGCGCCGCGGGTCGAGCAGCCCCTCCTGCGCGGCGTTGCGGAACGGGGTGCCGTGGGTGATGTCGGCGCCGAAGTAGGTGTCCCAGGTGTCGAGGTGGGCGTCGAAGTGCACGACGCCGACCGGCCCGTGGGTGCGGGCCACCGACCGCAGCAGCGGCAGCGCCACGGTGTGGTCCCCGCCGAGCGCGAGCAGCGTGGTGCCGCCGGCGCGCAGCCGGTCCGCGGCCCGTTCGACGGTGGCGATCGCCTCGTCGATCGAGAACGGGTTGATGCCGAGGTCACCGGCGTCGGCCACCTGCTGCGCGGCGAACGGGGAGACGCCCAGCGGCGGGTGGTAGGGCCGCAGGAGCTTCGACGCCGCCCGCACGTGCGCCGGGCCGAACCGGGCGCCGGGCCGGTAGGACACCCCGGCGTCGAACGGGAGCCCCAGCACCGCGACGTCGGCGTGCTCCACCTCGTCGAGGCGGGGGAGCCGGGCGAACGTGGTGGGTCCGGCGAAACGGGGGACGACGCTGGCGTCGACCGGGCCGACGGTCACGGTGGGCCTCCTCGGGGCGGCGGTCTCGGGTGCGCCCACGGTCGGGCACCGGGCGCGCGGGGGGAAGTGACGAAACGTCCAAGTCCGCGCGATGATCCTCCACGTGGTGTCCATCCCGTCGTCCGGTGTCACGCTCGCGACCCTGCTCGCCGATCCCGCGCTGCGGCTCGGGCGCGCCGCCGTCGACGACACCGACCTCGACGTCGTGGTCGCGGCGGCCGCGGTGTCGGAGCTGACCGAGCCCGGCTCGTGGCTGGAGGGCGGGGAGCTGGTGCTCACCGTGGGGTTCCTGCTGCCGTCGGACGTCGAGGGGCTCACCGCCTACGCCCGGCACCTGCGCGCGCACGGCGTCGTCGCGCTCGGGCTCGGGCTGGGTGCGGACCTGCCGCTCCGCCGGGTCCCGGCCGAGCTGGTCACCGCTGCCCGCCGGGCCGGGCTGCCGCTGCTGGGGGTCCCGGACGGTGTGCCGTTCGTCGCGGTGACCCGGGCCGTGTTCGCCCACCGCGACGCGGCCGAGCGGGCCCGGCTGCAGTGGGCGCTGCGCACCCAGCGTGCGCTGACCGCGGCCGCCGTCGTCCCGGGTGGACCGGCGGCGGTGCTCGCGGTGCACGCGCAGGCCACCGGGCGCACCGCGGTGGTCGTCGACCTGCTCGGACGGGTGCTGGCCGCCGCCCCGCCGGACGGCGCCGACGCCCTCGCCGCCGGCCTGGCGGGCACCGTCGCCGCCGTGCGTGCCCAGGGGCTGCTGGGGGCGGCGGTCGAGACCGGCGGCGGGCGCCGCCGCGAGGTGCACCCGCTGGGCTCACACCGGATCCGGGCGCTGCTGCTGGTGGACGGGCCCGCCGCGGGACCGCACTCCAACCAGGTCACCGGGGACCTGGTGTCGCTGCTGTCGCTGGACCTGGAACGCCGTGCCGGTCTCGACGCCGCGGTGCGCCGTGGCCGGGCCCGGTTGCTCGCGTTCCTGGAACGCGGAGTGGTCGACGACGCCGCCGCCGGCCGCAGGCTGGCCGCCGCCGGGCTGTCCGAACAGCCGCTGCGGGCCGCGGTCGTCGCCGCGCCGCGCCCGGACGAGCTGGCCGCCGACCTCGCCGCCGTGCTGCCCGACGCCCTGGTGCGGGTGGTGCGCGACGGCCCGGGGACCGAGCCCGCCGACCCCGCGGGCCGGGTCGAGCTGGCCGTGCCCGCGCCGGTCGACCTGGACACCGTGCTCACCACCCTGGCCGCGGGCCGCCCGGCCGGGATCGGGATCGCGGTGCGCCCCGGCGCGCTGGCGGTGTCGCTGCGCCAGGCCCGCTCGGCGCTGCCGGTGGCCCGGCTGACCGGGCGGACCGTGCACGCCGAGGACGTGGCGTCGAGCCGGATGCTGCTCGCGCTGCTCGACCACGACCGCCTCGGCGGGTTCGCCGACGCCGTCCTCGGCCCGTTCGACGCCGACCCGCGCGGCGCGCAGCTGCTGCGCGCGGTGGCCGCGTTCGTCGAGCGCAACGGCCACTGGGAGGCCACCGCTGCCGCGCTGGGCGTGCACCGGCACACCGTGCGGAACCGGATCGCCGCGGCCGAGCGGCTCAGCGGTCGCCGGCTGTCCTCGGCCCAGGACCGCCACGAGCTGTGGCTGGCGCTGCAGGCCCGCGACCTCGGCCGGGCCGGTGACGACACCCCGCCCGCGGGCGGGGCGGGCGCCGATCGGTTCTGACGGCGAGGTGCTCCCGTCCCGCTCCCGACCCGCCCGTCACGCCGTCGCACGTGCGGATCACCACCCTGGTCCAGCGCACCTTGACGGGACCCGGGGCCGCCACCGAAGGTGACTCACGACAACCGAAGACGGCGAGCGGGAACCAGGAAGCCGGTGCGAGTCCGGCGCGGTCCCGCCACTGTGACCCCCGGCCACGGCCGGGGGGAGCCAGACACTGCGCCCGTTCGCCGCGCCACCCCACCCGGGACGAGGATCCCGAGGAAGGTCCGTCGATGACGCGCGCCCATGCTGTGCCCGGAGCCCTCCGGTGATCCTCCTGCTGTCCACCTCGGACACCGACCTGCTCTCGGCCCGGTCCTCGGGCGCGGACTACCGCCTCGCCAACCCGAACCGGGTCACCCACGACGAGCTGGCCGAGATGGCCGACGCCGCCGACGTCGTCGTCGTCCGCGTCCTCGGCGGGTACCGCTACTTCGAGGAGGGCCTGGACCTGCTGCGGGCCCGCGCGACGCCGCTGGTCTGCCTGGGCGGGGAGATGGCCCCGGACGCGGAGATGATGGAGCTGTCCTCGGTGCCCGCGGGCGTCGCGGCCCAGGCGCACACCTACCTGGCGCAGGGCGGCACCGAGAACCTGGCGCAGCTGCACGCGTTCCTCTCCGACACCGTGCTGCTCACCGGTGAGGGCTTCGCGCCGCCGGTGGAGCTGCCCGAGTGGGGCGAGCTGTCCCTGCCTGCCACCGACGTCGACGGTCCGACGGTCGCGGTGCTGTTCTACCGCGCCCAGTTCCTCGCCGGGAACACCCGCTACATCGAGGCCCTCTGCGAGCAGATCGCCGCGAAGGGTGCCCGCGCGCTGCCGATCTGGTGCGCGTCGCTGCGCCAGGCCCCGGCCGCGCTGCTGGAGCGGCTGCGCGAGGCCGACGCCATGGTCGTCACCGTGCTCGCCGCGGGCGGCACCAAGCCCGCCGGCGCCCAGGCCGGTGGCGAGGACGAGGAGTGGGACGTCACCGAGCTGGCCGCGCTCGACGTCCCGATCCTGCAGGGCCTGTGCCTGACCAGCTCCCGGGCCACCTGGGAGGCCAACGACGACGGGATGTCCCCGCTCGACGTCGCCACCCAGGTCGCGGTGCCGGAGTTCGACGGCCGGCTGATCACCGTCCCGTTCTCGTTCAAGGAGACCGACGCCGACGGCCTCTCGGTCTACGTCCCCGACGACGAGCGGGCCGCCCGGGTCGCCGGGATCGCGGTGAAGCACGCGACGCTGCGCCGGGTCCCGAACGCGGACAAGAAGATCGTGCTGATGCTGTCGGCGTACCCGACCAAGCACGCGCGGATCGGCAACGCGGTCGGGCTGGACACCCCGGCGTCGACGGTGGCGCTGCTGCGCACGATGGCCGCGGCGGGCTACGCGGTCGCCACCGAGGGCGAGGCAGCGTTCCCGGGCGTCGAGGCCGGCGACGGCGACGCGCTCATGCACGCCCTGATCGAGGCCGGCGGGCAGGACCCGGACTGGCTCACCGAGGACAAGCTGGCCGGCAACCCGGTGCGGATCTCCGCCGCGACCTATCGCAGCTGGTTCGACACGCTGCCCGAGGACTTCCGCGACGGCGTCGTCGAGCACTGGGGCGAGGCGCCGGGCGAGCACTACGTCGACCGCTCGCAGAACCCGGACGGCGACATCGTCGTCGCGGCGCTGCGCCGCGGGAACGTCGTGCTGATCGTGCAGCCGCCGCGCGGTTTCGGGGAGAACCCGGTCGCGATCTACCACGACCCCGACCTGCCGCCGTCGCACCACTACCTGGGCGCCTACCGCTGGCTGGCCGCGCCGGAGTCCGAGGGCGGGTTCGGCGCGCACGCGATCGTGCACATCGGCAAGCACGGCAACCTGGAGTGGCTGCCCGGCAAGACACTGGGGATGTCGGCCTCCTGCGGCACCGACGCCGTCCTCGGCGACCTGCCGCTGGTCTACCCCTTCCTGGTGAACGACCCCGGCGAGGGCACGCAGGCCAAGCGCCGCGCGCACGCCACCCTGGTCGACCACCTCATCCCGCCGATGGCGCGCGCCGAGTCCTACGGCGACATCGCCCGCCTGGAGCAGCTGCTCGACGAGCACGCCAACATCTCCGCGCTGGACCCGGCGAAGCTGCCCGCGATCCGCCAGCAGATCTGGACGCTGATGACCGCGGCCCAGATGCACCAGGACCTCGGGCTGGAGCAGCGTCCCGACGAGGACGTCTTCGACGACATGCTCATGCACGTCGACGGCTGGCTCTGCGAGATCAAGGACGTCCAGATCCGCGACGGCCTGCACGTGCTCGCCCAGGCCCCGGCCGGGGAGCAGCGCGTCGACCTGGTGCTGGCGGTGCTCCGCGCCCGGCAGATGTGGGGCGGCGAGCAGTCGGTCCCCGGCCTGCGCCAGGCCCTCGGGCTGGTCGAGGACGGCTCGGAGACCAACGCCCGCACCGACGCCGTCGAGCAGGTGGCGCGCGCACTCGTCGCCGCGATGGAGTCCCGCGGCTGGGATCCGGCCGCCGTCGGCGCCGTGGTCGAGGAGCACCTGACCCCCGGCCCGGTCGGCTCCGAGGTGCTCCCCGCCGTGGACGCCGACGGGGTGCGTGCGGTGCTGCGCTTCGCCGCCGACGAGGTCGTGCCGCGGCTCGACGCCACCGCGCACGAGCTCGACCGGGTGCTGCACGCCCTCGACGGCGGCTTCATCCCGGCCGGCCCGTCCGGCTCCCCGCTGCGCGGGCTGGTCAACGTGCTCCCGACCGGGCGGAACTTCTACTCGGTCGACCCGAAGGCCGTCCCGTCGAAGCTGGCCTGGGAGACCGGGCAGGCGATGGCCGAGTCGCTGGTCGAGCGCTACCGGGCCGACCACGGCGAGTACCCGCGCAGCGTCGGCCTGTCGGTGTGGGGGACCAGCGCGATGCGGACCTCCGGCGACGACGTCGCCGAGGTGTTCGCCCTGCTCGGCGTCCGCCCGGTGTGGGACGACGCGAGCCGTCGCGTCCGCAGCCTGGAGGTGATCGACCTCGACGAGCTCGGCCGCCCGCGCGTCGACGTCACGGTCCGCATCTCCGGGTTCTTCCGCGACGCGTTCCCGCACGTGCTGGCCCTGCTCGACGACGCGGTGAAGCTGGTCGCCGAGCTGGACGAGACCCCGGAGCAGAACTACGTCCGCGTCCACGTCGAGGCCGACCGCGAGCGCACCGGCGACGACCGCCGCGCCCGCACCCGGATCTTCGGTTCCAAGCCGGGCACCTACGGCGCCGGGCTGCTCCAGCTCGTCGACTCCCGCGACTGGCGCGGCGACGCCGACCTCGCCGAGGTCTACTCCACCTGGGGCGGCTACGCCTACGGTCGCGGCCTCGACGGCGTCCCGGCCCGGGACGACATGGAGAACGCCTACCGGCGGATCGCGGTGGCGGCCAAGAACATCGACACCCGCGAGCACGACATCGCCGACTCCGACGACTACTACCAGTACCACGGCGGCATGGTCGCCACGGTGCGCGCGCTGACCGGCACCGCGCCGGCCGCCTACGTCGGGGACTCGACCCGTCCGGAGGCGGTGCGCACCCGCAGCCTGCACGAGGAGACCGCCCGGGTCTTCCGTGCCCGCGTGGTGAACCCGCGGTGGATCGCCGCGATGCGCCGGCACGGCTACAAGGGCGCGTTCGAGATGGCCGCGACCGTCGACTACCTGTTCGGCTGGGACGCCACCACCGGCGTCATCGCGGACTGGCAGTACGAGACGCTGACCGCCGAGTACGTGCTGGACCCGGACAACCGCAAGTTCCTGTCCGAGTCCAACCCGTGGGCGCTGCACGGCATGGCCGAACGGCTGCTGGAGGCCGTCGACCGCGGGCTCTGGGAGAGCCCGGAGCAGGCGACGCTGGACGCGCTGCGCCAGGCCTACCTGGAGTCCGAGGGCGACATCGAGGGGGACTGATCCCGTCGTGCCCCGGCCCGGGCCACGCCCCCTCGCCGAGCGGGTCGTGGCCCGGGCCGTCGGCGGTGGTCAGCCGCCCGTGGTGATCTCGATCCGGTTCACGACGGTGTCCGCGGCGAAGTCGTGCGCCTCGACCACGGTCCGCCCGCCGTCGACGACCAGCCGCAGCCCCTGGTTCATCGCCCGGGTCGGGGCGGCCACCTCGCTGCCGTCCGGCGCGGTCGACCACTGCGTCTGCAGCGAACCGGTGTTGACGGCGGTGAACCCCTCGGGGTGGCCGCCCGGGACGGTGCGGCGGACCGCCCAGTCGTCGAGCCCCAGGTCGTAGTGGGTGTGCCCGGTCAGGAACACGACGTCGGGATGGTCGCCCATGATCTGCAGCAGCCGGTCGTGCTCGGGTCGCGGGTACTGGCAGCAGTAGTTGTCCGCGCCCGTGGCACCCCGGATCCCCGACACGGTGTCGAGCAGCGGGTGGTGGGAGAACACCAGCACCGGACCCGGCCGGGCCGAGGCGCGGTCGAGCTCGCGGTCGAACCAGTCCAGCTGCTCGTCGCCGAGGACGGCGTAGGCGTCGTCGTCCGGCGCCGCCACACTGCCGAGGAACAGCACCGGCACCCCGCGGACGTCGCTGCGGTGGTAGGGCGCCGGCATCCCGGTGTAGCGCAGGAACCGCTCGGTGAGCACGGCGTCCGGCTCCCCGGTGTAGTACTCGTGGTTGCCGATCGCGGCCAGCGTCCGGGCCCGCGGCGGACCGGCGGCCAGGGCGGCGGTGAACGCCTCGTACTCGGCGACCGTGCCGGAGGGGACCAGGTCACCGTTGACGACGAGCGCGTCGGCGGGACCGGGGCCGTCGGCGTCGCGGCCGAGGTCGTCCAGATCCGCGAGGGTGTGTGCGAGGTCGGGCAGATCACCCTGCACGTCGCTGACCACGTCGAGCACGGCCCGCGGCCCGGCCTGCGGCGGGGGAGCGGCGAGGGCGGCCGGGGCGACGGCGAGGGACAGGGCGAGCACCGCTGCGGCGAGGAGGCGGATGCGGGGGGACGGGCGGGTCACGGGACCTCCGGGGGAGTGGGGACGACGACGCCCACCCTCACCCGGCCGGGTGATCACCAGACCGACGGCAGGTGTCGATCCGGACACGGCGGCCCGAACCGGTCGCCTCAGGGGTGGAGGCGGGTCCGCCCCGCGGTCACCGCGCCGATCCCGGAGAGGCAGGCCACGACCGCGACGAGCACCGGCAGCGCGACCGCGGGCGAGCCCAGCGCCACCAGCAGCGCCCCGCCCAGACCGACGAACGCCGCCGTCGCGAGCTGGTCGAGCAGCTGTGCCGCCGAGGAGTGCGCACCGACGTCACCGGCGTCGGAGTGGGCCAGGGTCAGGTAGGCGATCGCGGAGAACGCCACGCCCATCCCGAGCCCGGACACGCCCCAGAACCCGACGGTGAGCCAGCCCGGCAGAAGCCCGGCGGCGACCGGGACCAGCGCGACCTGGCCCGCGGCGATCATCGCGAACCCGGTGCGCAGCATCAGTGCGCGGTCGGCGTCGGGTCTGCGGGCCTGCCAGGCGGCGGCCGCCGACCAGCCCAGCGACGCGACGATCAGCGGCGTCCCGGCGGCGGTCAGCGACCAGCCGTGCGTCGCGGTGAGCACCAGGGGCAGGAACGACACGACCGGGAAGAACGCCCCGGCGACCAGACCGCGGGCCGCGACGACCGCGGCGATGCCCGGGCGCGCGACGACGGTCCCGCGGGGCAGCAGCCGGCGCAGCGACGGCACCAGCACCGCGACGGCGACGACGCCGGCCACTGCCCCGCCGACGTCCAGGTTCTCCAGCGCCCAGCTCAGCCCGGCGACGCCGACCGCGGCACCGAGTGCCGCGGGCACCAGACCCGCCCCACGGTCGCCCGCCGCCGGACCGGTGGGCGGTCGCAGGACGCGCACCACCGGCGCGATCAGCACCAGGGCCAGCCCCACCACCGGCAGCAGACCGAGGAAGACCCAGTGCCAGGAGAGGTGCTCGGTGACCAGCCCGGCCAGTGGCGGGCCGACGAGCGCGGGCAGCACCCACGCCGAGGAGATCAGCCCGAACACCACCGGGCGCGCCCGCGTGGGGTACACCTCGGCGACGAGCACGTACACCGCGACTCCCTGGGCTCCTGCACCCAGCCCCTGCAGGACCCGTCCGGCCAGCAGCCCGGCCATCGTCGTCGCGAACCCGGCGACGATCAGGCCCGTCCCGAACAGGACCGGCGCGGCGACGAGCGGCACCCGCGGGCCCCGGACGTCGCACCAGCGACCGCCGGCGACGGTGCCGAAGACCGCCGCGGCCAGGAACAGCACGAACGGCCAGGCGTACCGGGAGACTCCGCCCAGGTCGGCGACGACGGCGGGCATCGCGGTCCCCACCCCCATCGCCTCGAATGCGGTCAGGCTGACCAGCAGCAGGATCCCGACGGTCGTCGGCGCGCGGCCCGGGGACCAGACCCCCGCACCGTCCGTCCGCGCCTCGACCACGGCGTCACCCTGCCCCCTGAACCCGGGTGCAGGTCAAGGCGATTCAGTGATCACCTTTCGTGATCAACAAACACGCTCCGTGTTTCCGGTCCGCACAATCGGGTATCCCCAGCTATGACCAACATCACAACGATCATCGTCGTCGCCGTGGTGGTGATCGTCGTCGCCGTACTCGCCGTGGCCGCCGCGACGATGCTGCGCCGTCGTCGCTCCGCCGAGCTCCGCGACCAGTTCGGACCCGAGTACGAGCGCACCGTGCGCGCCGCGGACGACCCCCGCGACGCGGAGAAGGAGCTCGCCGGTCGCCGCAAGCGCCACGAAGCGCTGACCCTGCGATCCCTCGACCCGCAGGAGCGTGACGGCTACCGCCGCCGGTGGCAGCGGGTGCAGGAGGGGTTCGTCGACGACCCGTCCCGGGCGGTGCACGACGCCGACGCGCTCGTCGCCGACGTCATGGCGGCCCGCGGGTACCCCGCCGAGGACGTCGACCGCCGCGAGGAGGACCTGTCCGTCGCCTACCCGGTCGTCACGCAGCGCTACCGCGAGGCGCGGGCGATCTCCCGCGAGCACTCCGCCGGGCGAGCCGGGACCGAGGACCTCCGGCACGCGGTGACGAGCTACCGCGCGCTGATCGACGCCCTGCTCGACGACGGCGACGGCACCGGTTCCGGCGGCCGTCCCGAGAACGATGGCCGCCACCGCCAGGGCGGACCGGACCAGGACACCCGACGGGAGACCACGGCATGAGCGAGCACCAGGGCAACAGCAAGGCGGCCCGACTGGCCGACTCGATCAAGGACGCGTTCACCGACCGCAGCGAGGACGAGCGCGACGCCGGCTGGGAGCGCCGCGAGGCGGCGGGCACCGCCGAGCGGGACGCGGGGGCACCGGGGCGCCACGGCGACCCGGACGCCCCGCCGTTGGCGGGTCCCGGGGCCGGGCCGGGTGATGCCCCCGGCGGACGACCGGCCGAGGACCGCACGGCCGGTGGGGACCCGCAGGCTGCGCGTGTCGGTGACCCCGGCGGCGACCTGCCGGGCGGGGTCCCGCGTGGGATCGACCCGCACGCCGGTGACCTTCCCGGTGGCGCCCCACGGACCGGTGACCCGCGCGCGGGCGGTTTGCCGGGTGGCGACCCCCGCGGTGCCGACCCCCGCGGTGCCGACCCCCATGGCGGGTACCTGCCCGGCGGCGACCCCCACGGCGGACCGGGCGCACCGCCCCACGACGCGGCGCCCGGTTCCGCGGCCGGCGTGGCCGCCGCGGCGACCACCCGTGGCGCACCCGTCCGGGAGGACGGCGCCCTCGGCGGCAGTCGCCACGACGCGACACCGGGCCGCGGGCACGACGACCTGCGCGACCCCGGTGACCCGCGGGGTGGCGCGACCGGACCGGGGGCCGGGGCCGCCCCGGCGGCGACCGACCCCGCCACCGGCGGCTCGTCGCTGCTCCCGGCCGACCGGTCCCGCGAGTACCAGGACCGCTGGTCGACGCTGAAGGGCGAGTTCGTCGACGAGCCCCGCCGCGCCGTCCACGGGGCGAACGCGCTGGTGGGGGAGATCCTCGACGAGATGGAGTCGCTGTTCCGTCGTCAGCGCGACGACCTGGAGGCCCAGTTCTCCCGCGACGACGCCTCGACCGAGGACCTGCGCCAGGCGCTCACCCGCTACCGCGAGTTCTTCGACCGTCTGCTGTCCCTCTAGCGCCCGTCCGGACCCGACACCGCGCCGCACGGGTTCCGGCCGCGCCGCGGACCTGTGTGGCGTCCGGCTACGCGGGCCGGCGCCGCCACGGCCTCCGGGAGCTCAGCCCAGGGCGGGGACGATCGCCTCGACCAGGTGCGGGCCCGGCTCTGCCTGCGCCCGCCGCAGCGCGTCGAGCAGGGCCTCGGTGGTGGTGACCCGCTCGGCGGGCACCCCGAGCCCGGTCGCCAGCGCGGTGAAGTCCGGCGTCGGGTCGGACAGGTCCAGCATCCGCCCCGCCCGCCCCGAGTGGGCCGCCTCCCCGGCACCGGTGCGCGCGAGCTCGACCCGCAGGATCGAGTACGCCGCGTTGTTGATCAGCACGACGGTGACATCGAGCCGCTCGCGGGCCATCGTCCACAGGGCCTGCAGCGTGTAGAGCGCGCTGCCGTCGGCCTGCACCGCCACCACCGGACGGTCCGGGGCGGCGACGGCGGCGCCCACCGCGGCGGGCAGTCCCATCCCGATCGCGCCGCCGGTCAGCGCGATCTGGGTGTGCCGCGGCGCGGTCTGCAACGACATCGCGAGCGACGCCGTCGCCGTCAGCGCCTCGTCGACCACGATCGCGTCCTGCGGCAGCGTCGCGGCGACGGCGGCGCACAGCCCCCGCACATCGAGCGGACCCGGCGCGGGCTCCGGTGCCTCGTGCGGGGCGAGCACGGCAGCCGCGTCCCCGGCGACGACGTCGGCGAGGGCCTCCAGCGCGGCCGTCGCGTCGGTCGTCGCGTCGGCCAGCCCCACCACGGCGGCCCCCTCGGGCACCAGGTCCCCGGGCACGCCCGGGTAGCCGAAGAACGACACCGGCGACCGTGCCCCGGCCAGCACCAGCGACGACGTGCCGTCCAGCTGTGCGATCGCCTGCTCGGCGAAGTAGGCCAGCTTGTCGATGCGGGTCCGGCCGGCGCCGGTCTCCCAGCGCCGGGGGAAGGTCTCCACCAGCAGCCGCGTCCCGGTCGCGGCGGCGATCCGCCCGGCGGCGTCGACGCCCGCCGCGCTCAGTGCGGGCCCGCCCAGCAGCAGCGTCGCGCCGGGCGCGCGGACTGCGTCGGCGGCTGCGGCGACCCGTGAGGCGTCCGGCGGGATCGGCCCGGCGACCGGCAGCGGCGGGGCGAGCGACGCGCCCTCGGACCAGGACACGTCGGCGGGCAGCACCAGCGTCGCGACCTGCCCGCCGCGCTCGCCGGTCGCGGCGAGGGCACGCATGGCGTCGGCGGCGACGTCGCGGACGTCGCCGCTGGTGTGCACCCACCCGGAGACGGTCCGTGCGACCGCGGTGATGTCGGACTGCAGCGGCGCGTCGAACCGGACGTGGTCGGTCGCGTGCCCGCCGACGACGCACAGCAGCGGGATCCCGGCCCGGCGCGCGTTGTGCAGGTTCGCCAACCCGTTGCCCAGCCCCGGTCCCAGGTGCAGCAGCACCGCCGCGGGCTTCCCGGCGATGGGCGCGTAGGCGTCGGCGGCGCCGGTCGCGACGCCCTCGAACAGGGCCAGCACGCCACGCATCTCCGGCACCGCGTCGAGCGCCTGCACGAAGTGCATCTCCGAGGTGCCCGGGTTCATGAAGCACACGTCGACACCGGCCGCGGTGAGCGACCCGACCAGCGCCTCGGCGCCCCTCACGACCGGTTCCCGATCTGTACGGTCCACATGGTCGGTGAGTCCACACGATGTGACGCGTGCCCGCAGGACCCGGGTTCGAGTTGCGCCCCGCAGCGCCAGGGCGGGGAATGAGGGACTGTGAGCGACGACCGCACCGCCCCCGAGGTGTACACCCCGACCCCCGACGCTGGCGGGCACTGTCGGTCTGCCTGGTCGCCGGGTTCATGAGCCTGCTCGACGTCAGCATCGTCAACGTCGCGTTGCCCGCCATGCAGACCGCGCTGCGGGCCTCGGCCGCGCAGCTGTCGTGGATCGTGTCCGGCTACGCGCTCACGTTCGGCCTGGTCCTGGTCGCGTCCGGACGTCTGGGCGACGACCGCGGCCGCCGTCGCATGTTCGTCACCGGCCTCGCGCTGTTCACCCTCACCAGCGCCGTCGCCGGGTTCGCGCCGAACCCGGAGGTGCTCGTCGCGGTCCGGCTCGTGCAGGGCGTCGCGGCCGGGCTGCTGTCCCCGCAGGTCGTCGGGTTCATCCAGGACCTGTTCCGCGGTCCGGAGCGGGGCACCGCGTTCGGCATGTTCGGCGCCGTCGTCGGGATCTCCACCGCGGTCGGCCCACTGCTCGGCGGGCTGCTGCTGGCCTGGGCCGGCGACGCCGACGGCTGGCGCTGGGTCTTCTTCGTCAACATCCCGATCGGCGTCGCGGCGCTGGTCGCCGCGTTCCGGCTGTTGCCGGCCGACACCGCGCCGGCGGGGGAGCGGCGCCCGCTGGACCTGGGCGGTTCGGCGCTGCTCGGTGTCGCGGTCGTCGCGCTGATGCTGCCGCTGGTGCTCGCCGAGCGGGACCCGGCGTCGGCGCCCTGGTGGCTGGTCGCGGTCTCGGTCGTGGCGCTGGTGGCGTTCGTGGCGTGGGAGCGGCGGGCCAAGCGCGTCCACGGCCACCCGCTGGTCGACTTCGCGCTGCTGCGGACCCGCAGCTACGCCGTCGGAGCCTCGCTCGGCGCCGTCTACTTCGCCGGGTTCACCTCGATCTTCTTCGTGCTCACCCTCTACCTGCAGAACGGGCTGGGCTACACCCCGTTGCAGACCGGTCTGACGCTGACGGCGTTCGCGCTGGGCTCGGCCGTCACCTCCGCCCTGAGCGGACGCCTGGTGGCGCGCTTCGGGCAGCCGATGATCGTCGTCGGGCTGGCGACGGTGATGGTCGGGCTCGGTGTCACCGACCTCGTCCTCGCCGCGACCGCGCACAGTCCGTGGACCGGGCTCGCGATCGCCGGGCCACTGCTGCTCGCCGGGGCGGGCGGTGGGCTGGTGATCGCCCCGAACCAGACCCTCGCGTTGTCGGAGATCCCGCACACCTCCGGTGGTACCGCGGGCGGGGTGCTGCAGACCGGGCAGCGGATCGGGACGGCGATCGGGCTGTCCGCGGTCGGCGCGGTGTTCTTCGGCAGGCTCACCGCGTCCGGCGGCGACTGGGCGGACGCCATCTCGCACGGCCTGCTCATCACCGTCGGGCTGGTGGCACTGGCCCTGGTGCTCGGCGTCGCCGACCTGGTCGCGGCCCGGCGTGCCCGGGGCAGGGGCACGCCGGCGACCGCGACCGGCCGGCGGTAGGGGTCAGGTCCGGGCGACGGCGACGGCGTCGTCGCGCAGCCCCGACCGGAGCGTCTCGGTCATCAGCCAGGAACAGACCAGCGACACCAGCGCGATCCCGACGACGTAGCCGGCGACGGCGTAGAGCGACCCGGTCAGCGCGACGAGCGCGGTGCACAGCAGCGGTGCGAGGCCGCCCAGGATCGACGCGATCTGGTAGGCCAGCGACGCCCCCGAGTACCGCATGCTGGTGGAGAACTGCTCGGCGAAGAACGCCGACTGCGGCCCGTACACCGCCGAGCGCGCCACCTGCACGATCAGCCCGCCCAGCAGGAACAGCCAGATGCTGCCGGTGGACACGAGCCAGAAGTACGGCACCGCGAACACGGCCAGCAGCGCCATCCCGCCGACGAACATCGGGCGCCGACCGATCCGGTCCGACAGCAGACCGAACGCCAGGATCAGCGGGATGTCCGACAGCGACAGCACCGAGTTCGCGGCGAGGATCGTGGTGCGGTCGTAGGACAGCTGCTGGGTGGCGTAGGTGACCAGCCAGACCGAGGAGACGTAGAACGTCGAGTTCGTCGCGAGGAACGAACCGGCCGCGAGTCCGATCTCCTTCGGGTAGGTGCGCAATGCCTCCAGCACCGGCATCCGGTTCGCGGCCTTCTCGTCCATCGCCTGCTGGAACACCGGTGACTCGTGGACGCCGAGCCGGATCCACATCCCGACCGCGATCAGCGCGACGCTGGCGAGGAACGGCACCCGCCAGCCCCAGGCCAGGAACTGCTCGTCGGTCAGCGTCGCCGACAGCACCGCGAACGTCGCCGTCCCCAGGACCAGGCCGAGCGGGACGCCGACCTGCGGCCAGCTGCCGTAGAACCCGCGACGGTGCGCCGGGGCGTGCTCGACGGCCATCAGCGCCGCCCCGCCCCACTCGCCGCCGACACCGAAGCCCTGCAGGAACCGCAGGACCACCAGCAGGACCGGCGCCCAGATCCCGAGGGTGTCGTAACCGGGCAGCAGGCCCATCCCGACGGTCGCCGCGCCCATCAGGAGCAGCGAGTACACGAGCATCGGCTTGCGACCGACCTTGTCGCCGAAGTGCGCGAACACCGCGCCGCCCAGCGGGCGGGCGATGAACCCGACGGCGAACGCGCCGAACGCGGACAGGGTTCCGGTGACGGGGTCGACCGACGGGAAGAACACCTGGTTGAACACCAGGGCCGCGGCCGTGCCGAAGATGAAGAAGTCGTACCACTCGATGGTGGTGCCGACGAGACTGGCGGTGGCGACCTTGCGGGAGGACCGCGGTGCGGGTCCCGGCGACGCCGGCGGGACGGTGGGAGACATGCGTCACGACGCTAGGGTGGCGACCGATTCGTGTCGAGACGTACGGATGATCCTGTCGGATCCGGTCGTGATCATGTCGACCGGGGCTCAGCCGGGCCGGCGCCGTCCGGCCAGCACCCCGGCGAGGAGCACCACCACCAGCCCCGCGAGGGGGACGACGAGCAGCCCCACCCGCAGCGACGTCGCGTCGGCGACCAGCCCGACCACCGGCGGCGAGACCAGGAACCCGACCCGCATCAGCCACGTGACGATCGTCAGCCCGGTGCCCGGTGCCAGCCCCGGCAGGTGGTCGGCGGCGGTCATCGCGGCCGGGACGAGCGTCGCCACCCCGAAACCGGCGAGACCGAACCCGGCGACGGTGCCGGGCACCGTCGGGAACGCCAGCGCGAGGCCCATCCCGGCGAGCACGAGCCCGCCACCGGCGCGGGCCACCGCGCGCTGGCCGAACCGGTCGACCACCCGGTCACCGACCAGCCTGCCGACGAACTGGCAGCCCTGCAGCGCGACGAACCCGAGGCCGGCGACGGCCGCACCGGCCCCGAGCCCCTGCAGGTAGACCGCCGCCCAGGTGGCGCCGGAGTCCTCCACCAGGGTGCCGGAGATCGCGACCAGCCCGAACACGGCGAGCAGCGCCACGGTGCGGGTGCCGAGCCCGGTCCACGGCCTGCTCGGTGGCGCATCGTGGGCTGCACCGTCGGCCGCGCCGGGGGCCGGACGGTCGTCGCGGTCGTCGCCGCGCAGCAGCAGCGGGTACACCGCGACCGCGATCACCACCGAGAGCAGCGACGACAGCCCCAGGTGCACCGGCAGCGCCAGCCCGGCCCCGGCGGCGGCCGACCCCATCAGCCCGCCCGCGACCGCCCCGACCGACCAGAGCGCGTGGAACCCGTTGAGGATCGACCGGCCGTAGCGGCGCTGCACCCGGAGCCCGTGCGCGTTCTGCGCGACGTCCACGACGGCGTCGGACGCCCCGACCAGCAGCATCGCCGTGGCGAACAGCCCCCAGGACGGCGCGAACCCGACCAGCACGACGCCGAGGGCGATCACCGCCATCCCGAACGAGGCGACCCGCGCCGAGGTGAACCGGGCGATCAGCGGGCCCGCGGTGAGCCCGGCCAGCAGCGCCGCGAACGGCATCGCGGCCACCGCGAGCCCGAGCTGGGTGTTGGACAGGCCGAGGTCGGCCTTGACCTGCGGGAAGCGGGGCAGCAGGTTGGCGTAGACCAGGCCGTTGGTGAGGAAGACCAGGGCCACCGCCAGCCGGGCCCGTCGTTCCGTCCGGCCCGCTCCGACTGCCACCACGGGCCCATCATGCGGGAGCGGGCGGGCGCCTGCGGGGCGCGGGTCAGCCGTGGCGTTCCCGCCGGCGCGGCGCCGGGGTCATCCCCGCAGCGAGTTGAGCTTCACCGCGGTGCGCAGCGCCCCGGACACGCCCTTGTAGGCACTGTTGCGGGCGGTGTCGCGGACGTTGCGCAGCTGCGCGCGACGTTCGCGGCCCGCGCTGCTCCACGCCAGCAGCGACCTGCCCCACGAGTCCTTCGCGAGCTCCTTCGTCCCGGCCTCGCGGGCCAGCAGCGCCCAGCGGTCGCCGAAGTCGTCCAGCCCGTCGCGGTAGGCGAACACCGCGGGCCGGACGTAGGCCATCCCCGGGTGCTGGCGAGCCATCCGCGGGGCGTAGTCGGCGATGACCTTGTCCAGGCACTCGAACCGGCGCTGCCGGTTGGAGCTGATCGAGCCGGTGCGCATCAGCCGCATGTCGAGCAGCCAGCGGCGGGTGCCCCACATCAGCGGGTAGTTCGACCCGGCGGCGATCCGCAGCCACATCTCGAAGTCCACCGCGGAGGGCAGCGAGCAGTCGAAGCCGCCGACCTGGTCGAAGCAGGCCCGGCGGATCATCAGCGAGCTGCCGTTGTGCGGCGGGTTGTTCTCCACCAGCTGCTTGTCGATGTCGACCTTGCCCGACGGCTGCCAGCGCAGCGCCACGACCTGCCCGGACTCCATCATCACGCGGGTGTGGCAGTAGGCCATCCCGACCCCGGGCGGGGCGGTGTGCAGGGTCTCGAGCATGTGCGACAGGAACTCGGGGTGCCAGCGGTCGTCGCCGTCGAGGAACGCGACGAACGGGGCGGCGCTCTCGGCCAGCGCGCGGTTGCGCGCGGCGCCCGAGCCGCCGTTCTCCACCTGGATCAGCCGCACCCGCGGGTCGCGCTCGGCGCGCGAGCGCACGATGTCGGCGGTGTCGTCGGTCGAGCCGTCGTCGACGACGAGGTACTCGAACCGGGACTCGGTCTGCGCGAGCACCGAGTCGATGGCCTCACCGATCCACGGACCGACGTTGTAGGCCGGCGTGATCACGGTGACGAGAACGTGGGGGTTCCGCACGATCGGCACAGTCGGAGCTCCTTCCGGGGTGCGCCGTCTTCGGCGCCGTCGGCCCCTCAATCACCGTAAGGGGTGACGCAGTGCGTTCGGCACGCCCTCGACCGAGGCCGTGCTGCGGGCATTCCTCGCGAATGGCAACGAGCGTGCCCACTGTTGGTGACGTCCGTGCGGCATCCGGGGTTGCCCCGGACGGTCGGGCCACCCGGTCCGGGGCCGGTGCGCCGGGCGGTGGGAGAGGGTCGCTATCGTCCGGAGAATGTCGTTCGACGCACGGGTGATGCTGTCCCGACGGCTCCGGTTCCTGCCGCATCGCGCCTTCGCGATGGCCCACCACGCCCTGTTCCAGGGGGAGTTGACGACGTTCCGGCGGCCGCGGACCTGGTCCCAGCTGCTCGCCAAGAAGAACCTCGACGACCAGCCCGAACTGGTGCACGTCACCGCGGACAAGTACACCGTCCGCGAGCACGTCGCCGAGCGGATCGGGGCGGAGCACCTCATCCCGCTCCTCCAGGTGGTCGAGCGCGCCGAGGACCTCGACCTGGAGGCACCCACGGGCCCGTACGTCGTCAAGGGCACCCACGGCTGCGACATGACGATCCTGGTGCGCCACCCGGCCGCCGCCGACCACGCGAAGATCCGCTCGACGGTCGCCCGTTGGCTGCGCACCGACTTCTTCACCCACGGCTGGCGCGAGCGCCCCTACGAGGGGCTCACGCCGCGCGCCGTCGTCGAGGAGATGATCGGCGACGGCACCAAGCCGCCCGCCGACTACAAGTTCTTCGTCTTCCACGGCGAGCCCGCGATGGTCGTCGTCGACCAGGACCGGTTCACCGCCCACACCTCGACGATGCTGCACCCGGACTGGGTGCCGTTCCGGATCTCCGGGCGGTTCTCCCAGGCCGACGCGCTGCCGGAGAAGCCCGCCTCCTACGAGCGCATGCTGGAGATCGCCCGCGCGCTGGGCAAGGACTTCACCTTCTGCCGCGTCGACCTCTACGACGTCGACGGCCACGTCTACTTCGGCGAGATCACCCACAACCCGGGCGGCGGGCTCGTCCGGCTGCGGCCCCGCGCCTTCGACCGGGCCCTGGGGAACCTGTGGCGCAACGGGACACCGATCCCGGAGAAGTTCATCCAGCGTTCCTGACCGGGCTCGCGTACCCACCCGGCCCTCGCATTCCCGGCGGTCCCGCTGCCCTGCGGCGACCCGCCGCCCGCCGCAGCACCCCACGCGGCCGGTCGCCGCGCGTCGTCGCGGGTCGCCGCACGTCCACACCCCTTCGCCGGCAGCCACACCCGCTGCAACAGGTGTGGCTGCCCGCGAAGGGGTGTGGCGACGGCGCGCCACGGGGCTGTCACGGTGCGACGGGGCCTCGGGACGCCGCGTGGGCCGCTGGACGCGGAGCCCTGATCGCCGAGGGTCAGTCGCGGACGCGGGGGAACTCGTGGGTCCGCGCCTCCGGCCCGCTGATGGGCCGGGTGTCGTCGTCGCGGTCGAGGATGTCCGGGGCGGCGGGACCGCCGTCGCCGGGCGGGTGCGGCGGGACCGGCCGGCGCAGCCAGCGCACCACCGACGGCGCGAAGACGATCGCCAGCACCAGCTCGCCCGCGAGCCACGTCCAGCCGACGGCGTCGACCCCGAGCGTCGGGGCGAGCAGCGGGATCCCGCCGAGCACGATCGCGCAGTGCACGAGCTGCTGCGCGGCCAGGGGGAAGGTGCGGTTCGCGAGCCGTGACTTCGTCATCCACATCGTCACGATCACGCGCGGGAACATCGAGGCCATCAGCAGCTGCAGCAGCGTCGTGGAGTTCTCGACGTACTGCGGCCCGTAGAACCACAGCAGCAGCGGCGCGGCCAGCGCGATGACCAGCGAGGCGGGCCACACCAGCAGGCAGATCCGGCGCAGCACCGCGCGGGCGAACACGTGCGCGTGCTCCGGGTTCCGGGAGCCCTCCACGACCAGCGCCGAGGTGATCGCCATCGACAGCATGCTCATCGCGAGGAAGACGGTCTGGGCCGGCAGCAGGTAGGCGCTGGCCGCCTGGCTGATCGTCATGACCACCAGCACCGGCAGGAACGACGACATGGCCTGGTTGAACACCTGGCCCAGGTAGTCGCCGCCCATGTAGCGGGCCAGCGTGGCGCGGTCCGGGGCGCCGGCGTCGTCGCGGTCCACGGTCTCCGCGGTGTGCCGGGGGAGCAGCCGCCGCGAGATCAGCAGGGTGAACGGCACGAGCAGGGCGATGACCGGCGCGCTCCAGGAGGTGAACACGCCGTCGGACACCGAGGTGAACGCGACGACGACGAGCAGGCCGAGCTTCACGACGCCGTAGACGCCGTTCTCCAGCACCACCCACATCGCCGAGCGCAGCCCGGTGAGGACCTGGTCCTGCAGGTTGAAGATGGACCACGCGGCGGTCGAGACCACGAACCACGCGGCGAAGCCGGGGGAGACGTGCAGTGGGTCGCCGGGGGCGTAGGCGAAGTGGCAGTAGGTCATGACCGCGGCCGAGCCGACGACGGCCATTCCGGCACTGACCCCGTAGGCGAGCCGCACCAGCGACCGCGAGTCGCGCCCGGCCGTCGGGAGGAAGCGGATGAGGGCCTGACCGAAGTTCAGCGAGGTCAGGACCGAGATCAGCATCATCAGGTTGACCATGGCGTTGCCGCGGCCGACGTCCTCGGTGCTGAACACCCGCGCGGCGAAGACCCAGTAGAGCAACCCGAGGCCGGAGTTGACGACGGTGTTGAGCATCAGGGCGTACGCGTTGCGGTAGAGCGGATTGCCCATCTCCCGGCGGACCGAGCGGACCCGGCCGGCGACCATCTCGCCGACGCTCATCGCGCGCACCGCCGGACGGCGGCGTGGGAGGTCCCGCTGAGTGCGTGCACACCTCCACGCTAACCAGGGGTCGACCAGCCGGGTGCCGGGGGAGGGGCGCCGGACGGTCGGTCACCGGCCGGGGTCGGACACTGCGGACATACACACCCCGTCGCGCTCCGCAACCCCTGCGCTACGGTTCATTTCTTCCGGTGACCTGATGAACCGAAGGGGGTCTGCGTGCGTATCGCCTGCGCAGGAGGTGGGCCGGCCGGTCTGTACCTGGCGGTTCTCGCCAGGCTCCGGTCCGGGGGACGCGACGAGGTCGTCGTGTACGAACGCAACGAGGCGGGGCGGACCCACGGGTTCGCCGTCACCTACGGCGAGGACATGCTCGACGACGCGTTCCGCAACGACCCCGAGGGCGGTGAGGCCCTGCGTCGCGCGTCCCGGCTGTGGAACGCCCAGGAGATCCGGGTCGCCGACCACCGCCCGGTGCACGTCGGCGGCAAGTACGGCTACGCGATCGCCCGCGTCGACCTGCTCGACGTGCTGGCGCGCCGGGCCGAGCAGCTGGGCGTGAAGATCGAGTACGGCTCCCCGGTCGAGCGCGAGTCCCTCGACGCCGACCTGGTCGTCGCGGCCGACGGCGTCGGCAGCCGGATCCGCACCGCGCGCGCCGAGCACTTCGGCACCACCGTCGACGAGGGCACGAACCCCTACATCTGGCTCGGCGCCGACAGCGACTCGGACACCTTCGTCTGGGACTTCCAGCCGACCGACGCGGGCTGGATGTGGATCCACCTCTACCCGTCGTCCAACGGGGTCAGCACCTGCATCGTGGAGTGCGAGCCCGACACCTGGGAGGGGCTGGGCCTGGACCACATGTCCGGGGCCGACGCCGTCCGGCTCGTCGAGTCGGTCTTCCACCGCACGCTGGCCGGGCGCCGGCTCATCGAGCCCCTCGGCGGGCTGGGCGAGAAGCCCTGGCTGCGCTTCCGCGAGGTCCGCAACCGGACCTGGCGTGACGGCGACCTCGTGCTGGCCGGCGACGCCGCGCACACCACGCACTTCGGGATCGGCTCGGGCACCGTGCTGGCGATGCAGGACTCGATGGGTCTGGTCGACGCCCTCTACGGCGTCGCGGGCCAGACGGCCGCGGCCGACCTGACCTGCCCGAACGGCCGCGGCGCCGCGTTGTCGGCCTACGACGCCCGGCGGCGCGCGGAGATCGGCCCGATCCAGGACGCCGCCCGGCGGAACATGCAGTGGTTCGAGCAGGCGGGGCGCCAGCTCGAACAGGTCACCGACCCCGTCGAGTTCGCCTGGTCGCTCACCGACCGCCGGGGCGACATGGGCCGCATCCACCGCACCCTGCACCGGGCCACCCAGGTTCCCGCGCTGCGTCAGGTGCGGCGCGGTCTGACCACCGCCCGCCGCGTCCGGCGGTCGGCCCTGCGCGGGCGGCAGGGCTAGAAGTTCGAGCGCGAAACCGCTCGCCGACGGCACGCGCAGCGTCACCGATCGTGGCGGACCCGGTGTCCACACGGGTCCGCCGCGTTCGTAGGGTCGTTGCGTCCCAGATCGATGACATCCGATGGAGGTCCGGTGTGAAGATCGTGGTCGTCGGTGGTGGGCCGGCCGGTCTGTACTTCTCGATCCTGGCCCGGCTCCGGTCGGGCGGGCAGGACGAGATCGTCCTCGCGGAGCGCAACGCGCCCGGCACCGCCTCCGGCTTCGCGGTCACGCTCGGTGAGGACATCCTCGACGAGCTCTTCCGCACCGACCCCCTCGGGGCCGAGAAGGTGCGGGCCGCGGCGCACGTGTGGGACTCCCAGGTCGTGGAGGTCTCCGGGCGCCCGGTGCACCTCGGGGGTCGCTACGGCTACTCCATCGGCCGCGCGCGGCTGCTGGAGGTGCTGGCCGAGCGGGCCCGCCAGGTCGGCGTGAAGCTCATGTTCGACACGGCCGTCGCCGTGGACGGTGACATCGCGCGTGACCCGCTGACCGCCGACGCGGACGTCGTCGTCGCCGCCGACGGGGTCGGCTCCGCGATCCGCGCCGCGCGGGCCGACACCTTCGGGACCCGGATCGCCCACGGCTCCAACCGCTACGTCTGGTTCGGCACGAGCAAGCCGTTCCGACCGTTCACCTTCGCGTTCGAGAAGACCCACGCCGGCTGGATCTGGTTCCACGCCTACCCGGCCGCGGACTGCGTCAGCACCTGCATCGTGGAGTGCACGCCGCAGACCTGGACGGGGCTGGGGCTCGACACGATGGCGCCCGACGAGGCCATGCGGATGCTCGAGGGGGTCTTCTCCCGCTCGCTCGACGGGCACTCGCTGATCGCCCCGCCCGGCATGGGCTCCTCGCCGTGGCTGCAGTTCCGCGAGGTCCGGAACATGTCCTGGCGCGACGGCAACGTCGTCCTCGCCGGCGACGCGGCCCACACCACCCACTTCGCCATCGGCTCGGGGACCGTGCTCGCCGTCGCCGACTCGATCGCGCTGGCCGAGGAGCTGTACCCGCGCGGGACCCGCGGCACCGACGACGTCGAGGCCGCCCTCGCCGGGTACGACGCCCGCCGCCGTGCCGCGATGGCACCGGTCCAGCGGATGGCCCGGGCGAGCATGGAGTGGTTCGAGAGCGTCCCCGACCGTCTCGAGGGCGCCGAGGACGCGCTGGCCTTCTCCTGGTCGCTGCTCGACCGCCGGCACGACCAGGGCCGGCTCAACGAGCGTCTGCACCGTGCGACTCAGGTCGAGCCGGTCCGTCAGGTCCGGCGCAGGCTGACCGCGGCCCGCCGGGTCCGTCGGGCGCTGGCCCGCGGGGAGATCACCCCCCGCGAGGCCCTGCACCGCTGACCTGCGGCCCGGCGGGGCCGGCTCAGTCCCGGTCTCGGCCGGCCCCGGAGCTCTCCTGCTCCTCGCGCGCGAGGAAGGAGTGCCTGCGGCCGTAGAGGGCGTAGACCACCAGGCCGAGTGCCAGCCAGACGGCGAACCGGATCCAGGTGTCCAGGTTCAGGTTCAGCATCAGGTAGAGGCACGCGATCGCGGTGATCACCGGCACCACCGGCGAGAACGGCACCGTGAACGGCCGGTCGAGGTCGGGGCGGGTCCGGCGCAGCACCGGCACCGCGACGGCGACGATGATCATCGCCGAGAGCGCGCCGATCGACACCATGTCGGCCAGCGCGGTGATCGGGGTGAACGCCGCGATCACCGCGCAGACGACACCGCCGATGATCGTCATGCGGTGCGGGGTGCCCCACCGGGGGTGCGCGGTGCCGATGGCCTTCGGCAACAGGCCGTCGCGGCCCATCGCGAAGCCGATCCGGCCGATCGTCACGAGCTCCACCATCATCACCGAGGTCAGACCGGTGACCGCGCCGAGCGCGGTGAGCGCGCCCACCCACGGCAGTCCGACGCCGGCGAACGCCGACGCGAGCGGGGCGCCGGTGTCGATCTCGGTGTAGGGGACCATCCCGGTGAGCACGAGCGAGACGCCGACATAGAGCACCGCGCAGATGGCGAGCGCGCCGAGCAGCCCGACCTTCAGGTCGCGGTTGGGGCGCTCGGCCTCCTCGCCGAGGTTGGCCAGCGCCTCGAACCCGGTGTAGGCGAAGAAGACCACCGCGGCAGCGGTGAGCATGCCGCCGACGCCGAAGACGGTCGGGGCGAGCCCGAACACCCCGGAGATGATCGGCTGGGTGAAGACCGAGCCGCCGTCCTCCGGCGCCTGGGCCGGCGGGATGAACGGCTGCAGGTTGGTCGGGTCGATGTAGAACACGCCGACGGCCAGGATCAGCACGCAGACCGCGAGCTTCACCAGGACCAGCAGGTTCGTCAGCCGTGACGACTGCTGGATGCCCGCGACCGCGACGACCGTCAGCACCGCGATGATCAGCACCGCGCCGACGTTGATCGTCGCGTCCTCCCCGAACCACTCCGTCGGCAGCCCGAACAGCGACGCCAGGTAGCCCGACCAGCTGCGGGAGACGACGGCGAGGCCGAGGCCGAACTCCAGCAGCAGGTCCCAGCCGATGATCCAGGCGAAGACCTCGCCGAGGGTGGCGAAGGCGTAGGTGTAGGCCGAGCCCGCCGTCGGGACGGAGGAGGCCAGCTCGGCGTAGCAGACGGCGGCGAGCCCCGCGACGACCGCGCCGATCAGGAACGACAACGTGACCGCAGGGCCAGCGTGCTGCTGGGCCTCGACCCCGGCCAGGGTGAAGATCCCGGTACCGATGATGATGCCGACGCCGAAACCGACCAGGTCACGGGCCTTCAGCGTGCGCTTGAGCGGCGTGCCCCGCCCCTCGCCGCCGACGTCCTCGGAGCCGTCACCGGCCCTGCTCCTGGCCAGGATCCGTTCCACCGGCATCGTGCGCGTCCAGCCCACGCCGCCACCCCCACTCGTCGTCGGTCGGTCGATCGTTGCGGCACGGTATGCCGGGACGGGGTGCGGTGCCGGGCGGAGCGCAGGGCACATCCTGAAAATCCTGTGTGAACCCTCCGTCCTCCGTGTCCGGATCGCTGTTCGGCGGTGCACCATCGACGACGGGACGGCCGTCCGGTCGTCTGCGACCGGAGGGGTCGTGTCCGGACCTGAGCGACGCCGTGGACGGGGTTCCCGTGCCCGCGTGCCGGTGGCCGTGGTCGTCGCGGTGGTGGTGGCGGTGTCCGCGCTGTGGGGCGCCGGCGCGGCCTCGGACGCTCCGGTGCCGCGCCCCGCGGGCAGCGCCGTCGTGCCGGCGCAGCACCAGAGCTCGACGACCGGCCCCGACGACGACGCGGCACCCGGCCCGGACACCCTGCGCGAGCTGCTCGCGGCGATGACCGGATCCGCCACCGCCGACCCGCTCGACCTCGCACCCGGATCGCTGCTCGTCGACCGAGAGGGCGAGGACGACCTCACCCTGTCCTGGGCACTGCTCGACACCGACGACGGCCGGTGGACCGGCTCGGCGGACGCCGCGACCACCCGCTTCGAGGCCGAGTCCACGATCAAGGCATGGCTGGCGGCGGACACCCTGCGCGCCGCCGCGCAGGCGGGCCGCCCGGTGACGGCCGACCAGCGGGCCGACATCTCCGCCGCCGTGCGCGCCTCCGACGACGACGCCGCCGAACGGCTCTACCGCGCCCTCGGGCGGGACGCGAGCACCGCGCGGCTGGACGAGGAGTGCGGGGTGGAGGTGTCGACGTCGCGGCCGGGGTGGTGGTCCTACACCCGGATCACCGCGCTCGACGCGGCCCGGGTCCTGGCCTGCGTGCGCGACCGTGCACCGGAGTGGCCGGGCGGGGACGCCCTGCTGGCCGACCTCGATGCCGTCACACCGGACGGCCGCTCGGGTGTCCGTCCGGCGCTGCCCGGGGTGGTGGCGGAGAAGAACGGCTGGACGCTGCACGGCGCCGCGGGGTGGAACGTGCACTGCGTCCTGGTCTGGGCGGACCGGGCCCTCGCGGTGCTCACCACCTACCCCGCCGAGCGGGGCGTGGAGTACGGCTGGACGGTGTGCCGCGACGTCGCCGGGGACGTGCTCTCCGCCTCCTGAGCGGCGCCGTCGGAGTTTCACATGCGAATACGTGCATGTATGGTGGCGGTCATGGGGCACGGACACGGTGGTGGAGCGGGGCACGGGCACGCGGGGGCGGGTACCGATCGCCGCCGGCTGGCGACGGCGCTGGGCGTCACGCTGGTCACGGCGATCCTCGGTGCGGCGGGCGCGGTGTACACCGGCTCGCTCGCACTGCTGGCCGACCTCGGTCACCTGCTGACCGACGCGGGCGCACTGGTCGCCGCCCTGATCGCCAGCGTGCTCGCCGCCCGCCCGGCGACGGCGTCGCGGACCTACGGGATGGGCCGGGCCGAGGTGCTCGTCGCCGCCCTCAACGCGCTCACCCTCGTCGCGGTCGTGGTGTGGGTCGGGGTGGAGGCGGTGCAGCGGCTGTTCGTCCCGGCCGAGATCCCCGGCCTGCCGCTGCTGGTCATCGGTGTGCTCGGCCTGATCGGGAACCTGGTGTCGCTCGCGGTGCTGGCCGGCGGCGACCGCGGCAACATGAACATGCGCGGGGCCATGCTGCACGTCCTCGGCGACGCCCTCGGCTCGGTCGGTGTGCTCGCCGCCGCCGTGGTGCTGCTGACGACCGGTTGGCCCTGGGCCGACACCATCGCCTCGCTGTTCATCGTCGCGCTGATCCTCCCGCGCGCGGTGTCGCTGCTGCGCGAGGCCGCGCACGTCCTGCTGGAGGGCGCGCCCAAGGGGATCGACGCCCAGGAGGTCAAGGCGGCGCTGCTGGCCGTCGAGGGGGTCGCCGACGTCCACGACCTGCACGTGTGGGCGATCAACGACCGCACCCCCGCGATGTCGGCGCACGTCGTCGTCGACGAGGAGGTCTCCGGGCACTGCGGGGACGCCTCGGTGCTCGACCGCGCCGGGCACGTGCTGCGGGAGCGGTTCGGCCTCGACCACTCCACCCTGCAGGTCGAGCACGCCGCGCACACCGGGCACGAGAACCACTGCGGCTGAGCCGCGGTGGCCCGCCGCCCGGACCGTCGCGCCCGGCCGAACCGGGTGCGCCGTCCGGGCGCCTCACGGCTGGGCCCACCCGCGATGTGAGGGGCCCGTTACCGGACGGGAACCGGCAGTCATCCGATGGTGACGAGTCGGGAGCATGGTTGCGCACGACCGAATCTCCCCGAGGAGTGCCCGTGCCGGACCTGTTCAGCCCCTACATGCTCAAGGGCGTGACCCTGCGCAACCGCATCGCGATGTCGCCGATGACGATGTACCGCTCGGTCGACGGCAAGATGAACGACTTCCACCTCATGTACCTCGGCGCGCGCGCCGCCGGGGGGTTCGGGCTGATCTTCCCCGAGCAGGTCGCGATCGCCCCCGAGGGTCGCACCACCCCGCACTGCGCCGGGATCTACGACGACGACCAGATCGAGGGCCACGCCCGGGTCACCGCGATGATCAGTGATATGGGCGCGGTGCCGGCGATCCAGCTCGGCCACACCGGGCGCAACGGCAGCGAGCTCAATCCGTGGGTGGCGAACGAGCTCGGCCGCCAGCTGCCGCCCGACCATCCCGAGGGCTGGCAGGTCGTCGGACCATCGGACGTCCCCTACGGCTTCGGCAAGCGCCCGTACCCGGTGCACGCCCTCACCGTCGAGGAGATCGCAGCGGTGCACCGGCAGTACGCCGACGCCGCCCGGCGCGCTCTCGACGCCGGCTACCGGTGGCTGGAGATGCACTTCGCGCACGGCTACCTCGGCGCCAGCTTCTACTCGCCGCTGGCCAACCGGCGCACCGACGCCTACGGCGGCAGCAAGGCCAACCGGGCCCGGTTCCTGCTGGAGGCGATGGACGCCGTCCGCGAGGTCTGGCCGGAGGAGTACCCGCTGACCTTCCGCCTCGGAGCCGACGACTACCACCCCGACGGCGTGCAGTGGGAGGACTCGATCGAGGTCGTCGGGTGGCTCAAGGAGCACGGCGCCGACATGGCCGACCTGTCGATGGGCGGCAACACCGACGACATGCGCGACCCGCACTTCCCGCACGTCTCGGCCTGGGTCGAACGCGGCGCCCGGGTCCGCCGGGAGATCGGCATCCCGGTCACGGTCAGCTGGAACCTCGGCATCCCGGCCAACGCCGACCGCGCGATCCGGGAGGAGAAGCTCGACCTGGTGATGCTGGGCCGCCCGGCCCTGGCCAACGCGCACTGGCCGGTGTGGGCGGCCCGCGAGCTCGGCCACGGTGACCCGTTCTCGCTGGTCCCCGAGGACTGGGGCTGGTGGCTGTCGAACTTCCGCGGCCACGACCCGAGCATCGGCTGGCCGGCTCCGTCGCCCGCGACCGAGCAGCACCTGCGCTCGGCCTGAGCGGTCACCGGCCGCGGCGTCGCCCGCCGCGGCCGGGTGACCCGGCTCAGCCCGCCAGGTGCGACCAGCGCGCGGCCAGCTCGTCCCAGGTGCCCTCGTCGGCGACCCGCCCGCGGTCCAGCACGACCACCCGGTCCGCCCGGGCCAGCGCCGCCCGCTTCGTGCTCGCGCCGACCACGGTGCTGCCGCGCCGGCGCAGCGCCGCCCACAGCTCGATCTCGGTGCGGACGTCCAGCGCGGACGACACGTCGTCGGCGACGATCAGCTCGGCGCCGGTCGCCAGCGCCCTGGCCATCGCCACCCGCTGCACCTGTCCACCGGACAGCCGGATGCCCCGGTGCCCGACGACGGCGTCTGGCCCGCCCGCCGCTGCCACGTCCCGGTCGAGGCGGGCGTCGCCGACGGCGTCCTGCACCGGGCGGTCGTGCCCGAGGGCGATGTTGTCGCCGAAGGTGCCCGACAGCACCCGGGGGACCTGCCCGACGTAGGCGACCTGCCCGGGACGCAGGAACGTCTGCGGGTCGGAGACCGCGCGCCCGTTCCACCGGATGACGCCCTCGTGCCCGACCAGCCCGGCCAGACCGGCGAGCAGGCTGGACTTGCCCGATCCGACCTGGCCGGTGACCAGCACCAGTGATCCCGCGTCGATGTCGAGGTCCACACCCTCGACGCCCACGGTGCCGTCGTCGTGCACGGCGGCGACCTTTTCCAGGCTCAGCCGCTGCAGCGGCTCGCGCTCCACCGGCGCCGGCGGCGGCGCGGCGCCGGTGACCAGGTCGACGCCCGGCGGCAGCCGGGTCAGGTCGGCGGGGCCCGCGAACGGGGCGACGGCACGCAGCCAGCGCCGCGCGATCGGGGCCTCGGTGACCGCGGCCGCGCACACCTGCCCGAGGAACCCGGCCCCGTTCAGCGTGGTCGACACCAGCAGCGCCGTCGCGAGCGGCCAGGTCCCGACCAGGTACAGCGACCAGGTGAGCACCACCGCGCCCTGCAGCAGCACCCCGGGGACACCGTCGAGCAGGGTGCGCACCCGGTACTCCCGGACCGTGGCCCGCACCCGGTCGCCGTCGACGTCGGCGAGGTGGGTCCGCAGCGCACCGGTCGCGGCGGCGAGCTTCACCGTGCGCACCGACTCCAGGACCGAGCCGAGCGCCGTACCGAACCGGGCCCTGGCGTCGGCCGCGATCCGCCCGGAGCGCCCCGCGAACGGCGCCCCGATCGCCGCGACGCCCGCGCAGACCAGCAGGAACCCGCCGATGACGGCGGCCGCGCGCACGTCGGCCGCCACCAGTCCGGCCACCACGACGACGATCACCGAGTTGGTGACGTCGACCCAACGGTCCACGTAGAGGATCATCCGGTCCGAGTCCAACGCCCGCGCCACGACCTCGCCCGCGGGGGAGCGCGGGCCGCGCCGCTGCATGGTCTGCCCGCGCAGCACCCCCAGCCGCAGCCGCAGCGTCGCCGCGGACCACCAGCGCGGATAGGTGCGGAACGCGACGGCGATCCACACCGGGAACAGCATCAGCACCACCGTCAGCGCGACGGCGGGCTCCCACGGGGTGCCGCCGCCCTCCAGCCCCGCGACTACGAGGCCCCACAGCCAGCCGGTCAGCACACCCGTGGCCGAGCCCAGGGTGGCGAGGGTGAACATCGCCCCGCCGGTCAGACCCCAGCGCGGGTGGGCCAGCGCCAGCCGCAGCACGACCCGCCACAGCGGGGGAGCGGGCACCGGGTCCGGGGCCGGCACCGCACGACGGGCGGCCCGGTGCAGCAGCGGCGACCCCGGGTCGGCGACGGCACCGCCGTGCCGCTCCGCGCCCGCCGGGGCCGTCGCAGTGGCGCCGGCGGTCCCGGGCAGCGACCGGTCCGCGGCGAGCAGGTCGGCGTAGCGGCCCGGCTCGGCGGCCAGCTGCTCCCGCACACCGTGCTGGACCAGGCGGCCGTCGGACAGCACCGCGACGGCGTCGGCACGGCGGATCGTCGACAGCCGGTGGGCCACGACGATCCCGGTGCGGCCCGCGAGCAGCGCCCGCGACGCGCGGGTCACCCGCTCCTCGGTGCGCGGGTCCATCCGCGCGGTGGCCTCGTCCAGCACGACGACGGCGACGTCGCGCACCAGCAGCCGGGCGAACGCCACCAGCTGTTCCTCACCGGAGGACAGCGCGATCCCGCCGGTGCCGAGAGGGGTGTCCAGGCCGTCGGGCAGGGCGTCGACCCACTCGTCGAGCCCCAGCGCGGCCGTCGCGGCCTCGACCGCCGAGCGCGGGACCGCCGGGTCGAACAGCGTGATGTTCTCCGCGAGCGTCGCGGCCAGGATCTCGGTGCGTTGGGTGACCACACCGACCCGGCGGCGCAGCCCCTCCAGGTCCAGGTCGCGCACGTCGACCCCGGCCAGGAACACCTGCCCGCGCGGCGGTTCCACGGCGCGCGAGAGCACCTTGGTGACCGTCGACTTCCCCGAGCCGGTACGGCCGAGCAGTGCACACGTCGTCCCGGCCGGGACGGTCAGGTCGATCCCGCCCAGGCGGAACCCGTCGTCGTACCCGGCGGTCAGCCCGCGCAGCTCCACCGACGCCGGCCCCGGCGGCAGGGGGCGGCCACCCTCGGGCTCCCGCTCGGTCTCCAGCAGCGACGACACCCGGGTGAGCGCGCCCAGACCGGCCTGGATGTCGGGCATCCGGTCGACGATGGCGTCGACCTGGCCGACGAACGCGGTGACCAGGAGCCACAACGTGACCAGCGCGGCGATGCCGCCCGGGTCCCCGGCGACCAGCCACACCCCGCCGAGCGCGAGCGCCCCGAGCAGCGCGTGCGCGACGGTGCCCGTCCGCAGACCGAGCCGGGTCGCGATCCGGGACACCTCGTGGGTGCGCGCGACGACCGTCGCGGCCCGGCGGGCGAACCCGGCGACCACGTGCGGCTGGCCCAGCGAGGTGCGCACGTCGTCCTGTCCGGCGACCGATTCCTCCAGCTGCGCCGCGTGGTCCGACCAGGCCGTCTCCTCGGCGACCTTGGCCCGCGCGATCTGCGGCGTCAACGGCCGCGCCACCAGCACGATTCCGGCGGCGACCAGCGGGAACACGATGAACGCCGGCCAGAACACCAGCCCGGCGACGATCCATGCGACGACCGAGCGCAGCAGCGACCGGCCGGTCTCCCAGCCGATCCGCCGGATGAGCTGGGCGAGCTGGCGGCAGTCGTCGTCGACCCGGTCGAGGAGCTCCCCGACCGCCTGGTCCTCCAGCGCGGGCAGCGGCTGCGCCAGCGCGGACCCCACGAGGTCCGCACGCAACCTGCCCTCTGCGCGCCCGACCACCCCGGAGAACAGGACCCGGCCCAGGGTGTCCAGCAGCGCGGCGCCCAGCAGCAGTGCGGCCAGCACGGCGATCAGGGTGGCCGTCGGCCCGCTCACCACCGCCCCGACCACGGTCGCCGCCGTCGCCTCCGCGACCGCGGCCACCACCGCGGCGCCCACGGCCACGAACGACACCGGTCCACCCAACCGACGCCATGACAGCGCGCGCACCCTCGACACCCCCGACGAGACCGCGCTCCGGGATCTCCGGCGCGATCGGTGATCGACGGTAACCGCGACCCCCGACGGAATCGCCCGGTTTTCCGGGCCGTGCCCCGGATCGCCCGGTCGAAACCGGATCGGCCCGTGCCCCACCCGAAGCGGTCGACAACACCCCGAGGGGGCGCGGACGGGCCCGTCGTGTCCGCATGCTTGCCCTTCGGCGACACGCGAGCACGAGGGGGAACCGATGGGACTGCGGTCGATCAGGTGGGTCGGGGGCGCGCTCTGCGCGGTGGCGGCACTGGCGCTCACCGCGTCACCTGCGCTGGCCGAGGACGCACCCGTCCCGGAGCCGCCCACGTTCACCAGCACGCTCACCGCGACCCTGACCCCGGACGCGGTCCGCGCCGACGACGGCGCACCGGTGCCCGGCCAGCAGGGTGCGACCGGCACCTTCACCCTCCGCCTGAACAGCCAGCAGAACATCGTCTGCTACGACATCTAGGTGACCGGGGTGACCCCGCCGTTCAGCAGCCCCGCGCGGACCGCCACGCACCTGCAGGAGGGGCAGCCGAACGAGTCCGGCAACCCGCGGATGGCCTTCCCGGACCCGCAGGGCCCGCCCGGCGGCCCGATGACCAGCAAGGGCTGCCTACAGGGACCGTTCACCACCGGTGTGGTCGTCGGCGGCGTCGACACCGGCACCGGGTTCGCGGTCACGGACCTGGAGGCCAACCCGGCCTCCTGGTTCGTCGACATCCACACCGAGCAGTACCGGACCGGTGCGCTGCGCGGGCAGCTGTCCAAGACCGGCTGACCGCCCGCTCACCGGCCCGGCGCCGGGTCGCGCTGCGGCCCGGTGCGGCCCGGTGTGGGCGCGGTCGGCCGGGGCGTCGGGGGCCCGGGTCCCGCGGTCAGATCGCCGGTGCCGGTTCGGGGCGTCGCACCGGACCGACGTCGCCGGAGGCGATGAGTCCTGTGCCGCGACGCGGTCGGTAGGGGGACCGATCCCATCGTCGCACCGCGGGAGACACCATGACCGGACCAGCACCCGCCCTGTCGCCGTCCTCGGCCGGACACCTGCCGGTCAACGGCCTTGATCTGTACCACGAGGTGTACGGCGAGCTCGGGACCTCGCCCCCGCTGCTCCTGCTGCCCGGCGCGTTCATGGCCACCGGCTCAATGGCGGCGTGGGTGGCCGGGTTCGCCGCCGACCGCACCGTCGTCGTCGCCGACATGCAGGGCCAGGGCCGGACCCCGGACGCGCCCCGTGCGCTGTCCTACGAGCAGTTCGCCGACGACGCCGCGGCGCTGCTCCGCGGCCTGGGCGTCGACCGGGCGGACGTGCTGGGCTACTCCCAGGGCGGTGGCGTCGCGCTGCAGCTCGCAGTCCGGCACCCGGACCTCGTCGGCAAGCTCGTCGTGATGGCCGCAACGTTCCGCCGCGACGGCTGGTACCCCGCCGTGCACTCGGCCGTCACGGGGATGGATGTGACGGTGCTGTCCGGCACGCCCGTCGAGACGGCGTTCCTGGAGCACACGCCGGACCCTGCCGCGTTCGCGGCGTGGGTGGAGAAGGTGAAGGTGCTCAACGCCGAGGACCAGCAGATCGACGACGCCCGGATGCGCGGCATCACCGCCCGCTCCATGGTGATTGTCGGGGACGCCGACGGCGTGCGACCCGAGCACGCGGTGGAGATGTTCCGGCTGCTCGGCGGCGGTGACGAACGGGCCGCCGCGACCGGGACGCTGCAGGAGGTGCCCCGGGCGCGTCTGGTGGTGCTGCCCGCGACGTCGCACATCGGGCTGGTGGGGGAGACGGCGACCCTCGTGCCGGCGATCAGCGCGTTCCTCGACGATGCCGTAGCCCCCACTCCGCCCCTGTTCTGACCGCCCTGTCCCGACCGCAGACGACGAGGGGCCCCGCCGGATGCTCCGGCGGGGCCCCTCTTCGTGGAACGGGCAGTGCTCAGTCCAGGTGGTCGCTCAGTCCAGGTAGTCGCGGAGCACCTGGGACCGCGACGGGTGCCGCAGCTTCGACATCGTCTTCGACTCGATCTGGCGGATCCGCTCGCGGGTCACGCCGTAGACCTGGCCGATCTCGTCGAGGGTGCGCGGCTGGCCGTCGGTGAGACCGAAGCGCAGCCGGACGACGCCCGCCTCGCGCTCGGACAGCGTCGCCAGCACCGACTGCAGCTGGTCCTGCAGGAGGGTGAAGCTCACCGCGTCGACCGCGACGACCGCCTCGGAGTCCTCGATGAAGTCACCGAGCTGCGAGTCGCCCTCGTCGCCGATGGTCTGGTCCAGGGAGATGGGTTCCCGGGCGTACTGCTGGATCTCCAGCACCTTCTCCGGGGTGATGTCCATCTCCTTGGCGAGCTCCTCGGGAGTGGGCTCGCGCCCGAGATCCTGGAGCAGCTCACGCTGTATGCGGCCGAGCTTGTTGATGACCTCCACCATGTGCACCGGGATGCGGATGGTGCGGGCCTGGTCGGCCATCGCGCGGGTGATGGCCTGCCGGATCCACCACGTCGCGTAGGTCGAGAACTTGTAGCCCTTGGTGTAGTCGAACTTCTCGACCGCACGGATGAGGCCGAGGTTGCCCTCCTGGATCAGGTCCAGGAACGCCATGCCGCGGCCGGTGTAGCGCTTGGCCAGCGAGACCACGAGCCGGAGGTTCGCCTCGAGCAGGTGGTTCTTGGCGCGCTCGCCGTCCCGCACGATCCAGCGCAGGTCGCGCCGCATCTGCGGGGACAGCTTCTCGTTCGACTCGAAGACCTTGCGGATGCGCTCGGCGCCGTAGAGGCCGGCCTCGATGCGCTTCGCGAGCTCGACCTCCTCCTCGGCGTTGAGGAGCGCGACCTTGCCGATCTGCTTCAGGTACGCGCGGACCGAGTCGGCCGAGGCGGTGAGCTCGGCGTCCTTGCGCGCCTGGCGCAGGGCCTCGGACTCCTCCTCGTCCCAGACGAAGTCGGCCGACTTCTGCTGCGACGCCCGGGTGGTCGGCGCCACCCGGTTCTTGCCGGTGTTGGTCTCGTCCTCGGAGTCGTCGTCATCGTCGTCGTCGGACGACTCGTCGGCGGTCTCCTCCTTCGCCGCCGCCTCGATGTCGGCCTCGACGTCCGAGGCGTCGATCTCGCCGTCCTCGAGGACGACCTCCTCGCCGTCGGCGTCCGGCTCGTCGCCGTCGGCCTTCTTGGTGGAGGCCTTCTTCGTGGCGGGCTTGCGCGGGCCGGTCTTCGGCGCGGCCTTGGTCGCCGTGCCACCCGCCGCGGCGGGCTTGCGGGTGCGTGCGGCCGGCTTCTTGGCGGTGCCGGTCGTCGCCGACACGGTGCTCGTGGTGCCGGAAGTACGGCGGCTGCGGGATGCGGTACCCGACGTCGGTTCGACGGTCGAGTCGCTGCGTGCTGCGGAGTCTGCGGCTGCCACCTGGGCCCTCTCGCTACGTGCGCTGGAGTCGTTACGCGGCCCGGTCGCGGCGCGCTCGTCGGGGGAGACGAGGCCACGACGGCCGGGATGTCCTGTCCTGCCACCGTCTCGGTCGCCGGCGTCGATGGTGGTCGCCGCGCGTCCCGGAGACGGGGTGCGCGTTCCATTGTAACTGCGTACCGGCCGGGGGGACGCACCTCACGCCGCCCCGCGCGTCCCGGCGGCTCCGCACGTGGTCGGATGGGGTGGTGAGCCCGCACGAGAGCAGCGATCCCGCCACCCTGCGCGCCGTCGCCGAGCAGGTCGCGGCCGAGGCCGCGGAGCACCTGCGCGGCCTGCCCGCCCCGCACGACGACGGCGTCACGACGAAGTCCTCGCCGACCGACGTCGTCACCGCCTCCGACGCCTCGGTGGAGCGGTTCGTCCGCGACCGGCTCGCGCAGCTGCGCCCCGGTGAGCCGGTGTACGGCGAGGAGGGCGCGGGCGACCCCGCCGTCGCGCGCTGGGTGGTCGACCCGATCGACGGCACCGTCAACTACCTCTACGGCCTGCCCTGGTACGGGATCTCGATCGCCGCCGTGGTCGACGGGGAGGGCGTGGCCGGTGCGGTGTCCGAGCCCGCCTCCGGGCGGCTCTGGTCGGCCGGGCGTGGTCTCGGCGCGACCCTCGACGGGCGTCCGCTGCGCGCCGCCGCGACCACCGAGCTCGGCCAGTCGCTGGTCGGCACCGGGTTCGCCTACCGCGCCGAGCGGCGCGCCCGCCAGGCCCGGATGGTCGCGGCGATGCTCCCCGAGGTCCGCGACGTGCGCCGGGCCGGCGCGGCGTCGCTGGACCTGTGCGCGGTCGCGGCCGGCTGGCTCGACGGCTACCTCGAGCACGGCTGCAACTGGTGGGACTGGGCGGCCGGTGCGCTGATCGCGACCGAGGCCGGTGCCGTCGTGCACGTCTCGGGCAGCCCGGGCGTCCACGGCCTCGACGACGGCGACGCCCTGGGCGCCGACGTCACGCTCGCCGCCGCGCCCGGAGTCGCCACCGCCCTCGCGGAGCTGGCCCGCCGCAGCGGCGCCGACACCGTCTGAGCCGCCGGGGCGCTCCGCTCAGCAGGCCGCCGCGCGGGCCTGGGCCAGCAGGCCCGGGTCGGCCCGCGGACCGCCCTCGGTGCCCGGCGCGGACAGCTGGTCCAGCACGTCGCGGGCCGCACGACCCGGTGCGACGTCGGTGAACGCCGACCCGACGACGACGTCGACCACCGCCCCCTGCCGATCGTCGCGGATCAGCTCGACGCAGGGCAGCGCCAGCGCGAGCGTCGACGCGGACGCCGCACCTTCCGGGCCGAACCGCATCTGCCCGATGCAGTCCAGGTCGCCCTGCGGGAACGCGGGGTCGTTGCCCGGCGTCCCGGCCTCGCCGAACTGCAGGTCCTTGAGCTCGGCGGACACCAGGTTCGCCTGCCCGCGCTGACCGCCGGCGTTGAGGACGTGGAAGCGGACGTCGTCCGGGGCGGCCGGGGCGACCGAGGCCAGCTCGGCCCGGTCGATCTCGGTTCCGGCCAGGGCCCCCGACGACGGGGCCGGGCAGTTCGTCGACGCCGAGCCGTCCGAGGCGGTGCCGAGCACGACCGCCCACGTGGCGACGGCCAGCACGGCCAGCAGCGCGGTGGTCACCAGGATCGGACGGGCCCGGCGCCGCTCGTAGGGACGGTCGGTGCGGGTGCGGCCGGCAGGCATCAGATCGACCCTCCGTCCAGGACGTGGTGGCCCAGTGCGACGAGCGGGCCGACCGACCCGTCGAGGCCGTCGGCCATCTCCTCCGGCACCGACCCGGCCCGGGCCCGCGCCAGGATCCCCGCGAGCACGACGGCCAGCTTGAACGCGCCGAACCCGACGTACCAGGGCAGCGGTCCGGCGTCGAGGCCGGTGCGCGCGGTGTAGCCCTCGACGAGCTCGCGCCGCGTCGGGAAGCCGGGCAGGCCGGTCGGGCTCGCCAGGGGCTGGGCGGAGGACCAGACGGTGGCGTCGCCGTCCTGCTTCCAGTAGACGAGCAGCAGCCCGAGGTCGGCCAGCGGGTCGCCGAGGGTGGACATCTCCCAGTCCAGGACCGCGCGGATGCGGCCGGGGTCCCCGGCGTCGAAGACGCAGTTGTCGAGCCGGTAGTCGCCGTGCACCACGGTGTGGCGCTGCGCGGTCGGTACGTCGGCGGCCAGCCGCTCGGAGAGCCGGGTGAGCTCGGACTCGACCTCCGCGTCCACCGGGACGGGGTCGTCGCCGTCGCGGGCGGCGGCCCACTGCGTGCCCCAGCGCCGGATCTGACGCTCCATGAAGCCCTCCGGACGACCGAAGTCGCCCAGTCCCGCCGCGACCGGGTCGACGGCGTGCAGCGCGGCCAGCACGTCCACCAGCTCCTCGCCCGCGGCGCGGCGCTGCTGCTCCGTGGCCGCCCAGTCCTCGGGCAGGTCGTCGAGCGGCACGACGCCGTCGACGAGCTCCATCACGAAGCAGGGGGCGCCGAGCACGTCACCGTCGTCGGCGGCCAGCACCGCGGGGACGGGGACGGCGCTCGGCCCCAGCGCGGAGATCACCCGCTGCTCGCGGCCCATGTCGTGGGCGGTCGCGGCGACCTCGCCGACCGGCGGGCGACGCAGCACGACCGCACCGGCGGGGGAGGAGACCCGGTAGGTCAGGTTGGACCGCCCGGCGCCGATCGGGGTGAGCCGCGCCTCGCGCCACCGTTCGTCGCCGAGGGCCGTGGACAGCCACGCGCCGACGGTGGCGGGGTCGGCACCGGGCGTGGGGGTGCGGGCGCTCGTCGTCACACCGGGCGACACTAGTGCGCCCGGCGGCGGTGGCGTCGGGGCGACACCCGGCGTGATCGGGGGACTCGCTGCGACGCTCCGCGGACGCTGGGCTACCCTCCCCGCCGCCGGTGACGGACCGGCCGCGACAGGACTCACGACGGACGAGCCACCCGGTCCACCGGGCCAGGTGAGACCGGCGTCACTCATGGGGGCGGGCACAAACCCGCTCCCCGCGACGTTCTCCAGCGGCACGCGACGACCAACCGATGCGAAGTACCGCTGCTCGTGGGCCGGAATCGAGCAGCTCGGACGTGAGGCAAGGGTGAGACCTGATGGCGACCGACTACGACGCCCCGCGTCGCAATGAGGCCGACGAGATGGCCGAGGACTCGCTCGACGAGCTCAAGCAGCGCCGCAACGAGGCGCAGTCCGCGGTCGTCGACGTCGAGGAGACCGACACCGCGGAGAGCTACGAGCTCCCGGGCGCGGACCTGTCGGGCGAGGAACTGACGGTGAACGTCCTGCCGAAGCAGGCGGACGAGTTCACCTGTGCGAGCTGCTTCCTGGTGCACCACCGGAGCCGGCTCGCCAGCTCCTCGGGAGGACAGTTCCTCTGCCGCGACTGTGCCGCTTGATCGGGCAAGCCTGATCGGGCGGGCCCGACAGGGCCCGCCCGACGGGAGGACCACTGACGGGGCCCCGGCGAGATCGCCGGGGCCCCGTCGTGTCTGCGCGGGTCCGCGCTGTCAGTGCTGCTGTTGCTGGGGGTGTGGCGCCTGGGCGGCGATCGCCGCCCGCAGCTCGTCGGGACGGCGCGTGCTGAGCACCCAGTAGGGCTCGTCGCGGCCGAGCACCTGGACCCGCACCAGGGGACCCACCCACGCCCGGTGCAGGACGTAGGCCTGCGGGTCGAGATCGGGCCCCATCGCCTGCTGCTTGTCGGCCCGCGCGACGGTGTCGGTGACGCCCGCCGCGGACAGCGGAAGCTCCCGGCCGTTCGAGACGAGCACGCCGTCGCGGACGGTGGTGCGGCTGCGGCCCATCCACCACAGGACACCGACGCACAGCGGCACCATCGTCACGTAGCCCAGCCACGCCCGCAGGCCGGGATACCCCATGTGGATCTGCGCGCCCATCAGGACACCGAGCCCGACGGCGAGCAGGTACCACCACACCGGGACGGACAACCGCTCGTCGAACGCAGCAGGGCCAGCCGTCGCAGAGTCGGTCTCCGGATCCCGTTCGCTCACGAGGCCCAGGGTAGCGTCGCCCGCCGTGCCCGGTTCCGTGCCCGCTCCCCCGGACCAGCCGCCGGCAGCAGCGTCCGTCGACGTCCTGCTGACGCGGCTCGACCCCGACGTCCCCCCGCCCGCGTACGCGCGGCCCGGCGACGCCGGGGCCGACCTCGTGACGACCACCGACGTGGTCCTCCAGCCGGGGCGCCGGGCGCTCGTCGGGACCGGGGTGGCGATCGCGCTGCCCGAGGGCTACGCCGGGTTCGTGCATCCCCGGTCCGGCCTGGCGGCCCGGTGCGGGCTCTCGATCGTCAACGCACCCGGCACGGTCGACTCCGGGTACCGCGGCGAGATCAAGGTCTGCCTGGTCAACACCGACCTGGACACGCCGGTGGAGCTGCACCGGGGGGACCGCATCGCGCAGCTGGTGGTGCAACGGGTCGAGACGGCCCGGTTCGTGGAGGTCACCGCGCTGCCCGCGTCGGTACGCGGCGCCGCCGGTCACGGCTCGACCGGCGGGAACGCCGCGCTCGTCGCCGGGGGAGGGGACCAGTAGATGCCCGGACGCACACGCGGTCGGATGTTCGACATCCGTCCGGAGGACGGGATCGAGGACACCGGGACGGGTGCCTACCCGGGCTATCCCGGCTACGGCGACTCCGACGTCGACGACTTCGACGACTACGCCGACCACTACGCCGCGCAGGACGCCCGCCGCGGGGCGCCGCCGGCGAACGGTGCGGCCCCGCGCAACGGCTCCGGACCCGGTGCGCCGAACGGCAGGCCGCCCGCGCCGGGGCGCAACGGCTCCGCACCCGCCACCGGCTCCCGCCCGGTGCCACCCGGCCCGCGGACCGGCGGCGCCGTCCCCGCACCCGCCGGCCCCGCCGCGGCGACGACGGCGGTGCGCGCGGTCGGCCGGGACACCACCGGCCGTGCTCCGGCCCCCGGCGCCTCCGGGCGCCTGCCGGCACCCGCACCCGCGGGGTACGACGACCGGGTCGCACCCGACGGCTGCTGGGACGACGAGGAGCCCCCGCTGCTGTCGCACCGCGTCGAGGACGACGAGCTCGCCTACGCCCGCGACCGCACCCCGCAGGGCTTCGACGGCGGCGACCCGGACGACCCGTCCTGGGGACGGCGCCCGTCCCGGCCCGCCGACGACGACCGCGACGCCGACCACGACGGTGACCACGACGCCGAGTACGACGACGAGGACGAGTACGACGACGAGTACGACGACGAGTACGACGACGAGTACGACGACGAGTACGACGAGGACGAGTACGGCGTCGGTGACGCCCCGCTCTCGGTCCCGCCGCCCGGCAGCGGCGGCCGCCCGCTGGGGCCGGCCGACGTCGAGGAGCTCGACCCGTCGATGACCGACGCGCTCGCCCGCGTCGACCTCGGTGCCCTGCAGGTCCCGGTGCCCTACGGCGCCGAGCTGAAGCTGGAGCCCGCCGGCGCCGAGCGTCCCCAGGCGGTGCACCTGCTCCTGGCCGAGGGCCGGATCGCGGTGAGCGCGCTCGCCGCGCCGCGGTCGTCCGGGCTGTGGGCGGACCTGTCCGCGGAGATCGAGCAGTCCCTGCGCACCGGCGGTGCCCGGGTCCGCAACGCCCGCGGCGACTGGGGCCGCGAGCTCCACGCCCGCACCGAGAACGCCGCCTCGGTGTTCGTCGGCTGCGACGGCCCGCGCTGGATGGTCTACGGCGTGGCGACGGCGTCGCTGGAGACCGTCGAGGCCCTCGACGTGGAGCTCCGGCGCGTGCTGCGGGGGATCATCGTCGTCCGCGGGAAGTCGCCGTACCCGCCGCGGACCGTCCTGCCCCTGGAGCTGCCCGAGCACCTGCGCGAGCGGCAGCCCGAGGTCGCGCCGCAGAAGCCCAGCATCACCGTGTCCGTCCCGGCCCCCGCCGGGGAGACGGGCGCGACCCCGGCGCCGTCCGGCCCCACGACCGGCGCCCGCCCGGTGCCGGCCGCCGCCTCCGCGGAACCGGCGACGCCGCGGCGGGCGCGGTACGGCGCGGCGTCGGCGTCCGGGGCACCGGCCGCGCGGCCCCCCGCGAGGCCGGCGGGTCCCCGCCCGTCCACCGACGACGCCGACTCGCGCACCCGCGCGCTGCCGCAGGTCCGCCGCCCCGCCGCGGCGGCCCCGGCCGATCCGGCCGCGGCGCACACGCCGCTCGCCCCGGACGTGCGCACCGACGAGTCGCCCGCCGAGCGCACCGCGCTGACCGACGGTCCGCTGGTCGCCCCCGGGCCCGAGGCACGGCCCGGCCGCCGACGCGGGCGCCCGGCACGGCCCGACCGGACCGGCGCGAACCGGCTCGGCGGCGCCCCGGCCGCTGCCACACCCCCCGCCGCCTCACAGCCCGGGGGCACACCGCCCGGGGGCATCCCCGGCAGTGCGACCCCGACCGGCGCGATCCCGACCGCGGGCGGCGTGGCCCCCGCGGCCGGCCCGGGCCGGGCCGGTCCCGACACCGGCGTGGGCCCGCTGCCCGGGCGCGGGTCGATCCACGCCCCGGCTCCGCTGCACGCCCCGGCTCCGCTGCACGCGCCGGACCCGGCGCCGAGCGCGGCCGCCCCGCTCCGTGCCCCGGAGCCCGAACCGGCGGGGCCCCCGGCCCGCCGCGACCCGGCAGTGACCGCGCTGTCGGCCGCCGACCTGCTCGCCGGCGTCGAGGACGACCGGTCCGCGACCCCGCTCACCGGCTTCGGCCGGGGCGCGTCGGCCGACGACATCCTGGACACCGGCACCCCCGTCCCGGCCTCGGCCCTCGACCCCGGCACCGTGCTCGACGGCCCCGCGCTCGGGGACACCGCGCTCGACGGCCCCGCGCTCGGGGACACCGCGTTCGACGGCACGGCGTTCGACGGCACCGCGTTCGACGGCACGGCGTTCGACGGCCGCACCGCCCTGGGCCCCGGCACCGCTCCCGACGGCTCTGCCGACGCCGCTGCCGACGGTGCCGCCCTCGGCCGGGACCCGTTCGGCACCCCGACCGCCTCCGATGCCGCCGCGGGGTCGACCCGGCCCGGCACCGGTGGGTCGGCGCGTCGCTCCCGGCGCGACCGCGCCGCCGACGCCACCCGTGTCGACGCCGCGGACCTGCTCGCCGCGCGCACTCGGGACACCCCGGCCGGCCCGCCGGAGCCTGCGTCGCCGCCGACCGGGGCCATCGAGGACATCCCGTTGTCGGACGTGCCGCTCATGGAGGCCACGCTCGACCGGCTCCCGGCCCCGACCGAGCCCGCCGAACCGGCGCCCACCCGTCGTCGGCGGGGCGCCCGGCCCACCGCGGACGCGCCCGGCCACACGGCACCCACCGACCCCACCCCGGACGACGACGGCTGGCTGTCCGCCGAGATCGCCGCCAGCCGCCGCTCCGGCCGGCACGGCGCCGGTGCGGGCACCTCGGTGGCGGACCTGCTCGCCGCCGTCGCCCTCGACGCCCCCGCAGGCGGTGGACGTCGCCGCGAACCCGGCGACGCGCCCGCCGAGGGGAGCGGCACCGCCGGTCCCGCGCCCACCGGCTCCACGTCGCGCGGCGCGGACCACGACCCGGCCCCGGCCGCGTACCCGGCCGCGCCGGGTCCGGGCGGGGACGATCTGTTCCGGGCCGCGGCCGATGCGGACCGCCCCTGGCACGGAGGCGGTCCCACCTCGGCCGACGAGGCACGCAGTGCCCTGCAGGACCTGCTGCGCAGCGCGTCGGCCGACCGCGGGCCGCACGCCGACGGACCGGGTGCCGACCGCACCAACGGGCACGGCGGTGTCACCGGGCTGGCCGACTACCGCGCGAGCCGGGCCGCCGCCGGACGGGCCGCGGCCCGCGCGGACGACCCCGCGCCCGCGGACCCGGCCGGCACCGCGGGCGAGCGCGCCGACGGCAGCGGTGGCACCGACGACACCGAGGACGCCTCCGGCGGGCTCGACGCCGGGCGGGCCGCGGGCGGGTCCGGGCTCACCGGCCAGTGGCCCTCCGGTCGGCGCGCGGGTGGCACCGGTCCCCGCGACCTCGGACGGCACCGGCGGGACTGAGCGGCAGCGGGATGGGCGCGGGTGTCCGGTACGCCCGGCCCGCACCCGCCCGTCGACCACCGGGCGCGGCGCGCGAGCCGGTCGGCGGGGCGGTGACCGGGAGGTCGGGGCCGCCGCGGGCACAAACCGGGGCATCCGCGCGTTACGCTCTCCGCGCCACCACGACACCCTGTCGTGTTGCCACGCGAATGCGGGTCACCGGAGGGTCCGGTGACCCCGGGCCGGTACCGGATACGGCCGAGGAGAGACATGGGCAGCACGGATGGCGGAGCGTTCCGCCGGATGCTCCGCAAACTCACCAGCGATGTCGACGAACTCGACGCGCGCGATCTCGCCGAGGACGTCGAGGAGACCGGTGCACGACCGGCCCGCGACTGTGCCTGCGGCGAAGAGGTCACGATGCTCGGGCGGATCCGCAGCGTCGACCTCTGCCCGCAGAGTGCCGACGCCACCCTGAAGGCCGAGCTGTTCGACGGGACCGACGGCGTCACCCTGGTCTGGATGGGCCGGCGCAGCATCCCCGGTATCGAGGCCGGACGCACCATGCGGGTCCGTGGCCGGATCTCGGTCCGCGACGGCCGCAAGGTGCTCTACAACCCGTACTACGAGATCTGCCAGGCGCAGTGACCCGCGGGACCCTCGCGGCCTGCTCCTGAGCCGACGGATCGGACCGGCTTGAACGACCACCACCACGACGCCCCGACCACCCGGATCCCGCGTGTCACCGACGTGGACCCGCAGGACCGGACCGCGCCCCTCGGCCGGCCGGTGACGGCACCGGCGCACGCCGCCGCACCGGAACCGGACCGGACCGGGGGACCGGCGGAGCCCACCCCGGAGGCGCCCACCCCGACCCTGCTGGAACAGATGGGCGGGGTGACCGGGATCGTCGCCTCGACCATCCCGGTCGTGGTGTTCGTCCTCGTCAACATCCTGGCCGACCTGACGACCGCGCTGTACGCGGCCGTCGGAGCCGGTGTGCTGGTGCTGGTCTGGCGTCTGGTCCGCCGCGACCCGGTCATGCCGGCGATCTCCGGTCTGCTCGGCGTCGGAGTGTGTGCGCTCGTCGCGAGCCGGACCGGGGAGGCCCGCGGCTTCTACCTGCCCGGTCTGCTCTACAGCGGCGCCCTGGGCGTCGTCGCGCTGGTCTCGATCATCGCCCGCTGGCCGCTGGCGGGGGTGATCTGGCACGGCATCAACGGACACGGCACCGAGTGGCGCGCAGACCCCCACCTGGTCCGCGCCTACGGCTGGGCCACCGCGGTGTGGGCGGGGACCTTTCTCGCGAAGGTCGTCGTGCAGGGCGGGCTGTACCTCGCCGACTCCGAGACCTGGCTGGGCGTCGCGCGGCTCGCGATGGGCTACCCGCTCACCGGGGTCGCGATCCTGGCCACGATCCTCATCGTGCGCCGCGCCGAGCGCGCCCGCCCCGCGACCGCCTGAGCGGCACCGGCACGCGGGGCACCCCGGGTGCCGGTCCCCGGCGGGGCAGGAGAGGCGGGGTCACAGGAGAGCGGCGCGGATGTCCTCCTCGACCGCCGTCGTCGCCACGAACAGCAGCTCGTCGCCGCCCTCCAGGGCGTCGTCGGGCTGCGGCACGATGACCCGGCCGCCGCGCAGGATCGTCACCAGCGCCGAGTCCGTCGGCAGCTCCAGCACCCGCACCGGCCGCCCGGCCAGGGGGGTGTCCTCGGGCAGCGTCACCTCGACGAGGTTCGCCTGCCCCTGACGTAGCGTCAGCAGCCGCACCAGGTCCCCGACGGCGACGGCCTCCTCGACCAGCGCCGCCAGCAGCCGCGGCGTCGACACCGCGACGTCGACGCCCCAGTTCTCCCTGAACAGCCACTCGTTGCGCGGGTCGTTCACCCTGGCCACCACCCGGCGGACCCCGAACTCGGTCTTCGCCAGCAGCGACACCACCAGGTTGACCTTGTCGTCGCCGGTCGCGGCGATCACGACATCGCAGCCCTCGATGCCGGCGTCCTCCAGCGACGACAGCTCGCAGGCGTCGGCGTGCACCCACTCGGCCTCGGGGACGGAGTTCGGGTCGATGTGGGTCAGCTCGCGCTCGATCAGCATGACCCGGTGGTCGGACTCGACCAGCTCCAGCGCGATGGACCGCCCGACGGCGCCCGCACCCGCGATCGCGACCCGCATCAGTCCTCCTCGGGCGGCGCCGCGGCGGCCGCCGTCACGTCGCTGACCGTGCCCGAGACCGCCGCCACGTAGACGGTGTCCTCGTGCTGCACGGTGGTGTCCTTGGTCGGCAGCACCCCGGTGCCGAACCGCACGATGAACGCGACCCGCGAGCTCGTCGCCCGCTCCAGGTCGCGGATCGGGCGCCCCACCCAGTTCTCGTGCAGCGGCAGCGGCAGGACGGCCACGGTGCCGGTGGGCTCGCGCCAGGCGGTGGCGACGCCGTCGGGCAGCAGCATGCGCAGCAGCCGGTCGGTCGTCCACGGGACGGTCGCGACCGTCGGGATGCCGAGGCGCTCGTACACCGCGGCGCGCTTGGCGTCGTAGATCCGGGCGACGACCTTGCCGACGCCGTAGCTCTCGCGCGCCACCCGGGCGGCGATGATGTTGGAGTTGTCCCCGGAGGAGACGGCGGCGAACGCGTCGGCGGACTCCAGCCCCGCCTCGTCGAGCACGCTGCGGTGGAAGCCGAAGCCGACCACCTGGCGCCCGCGGAAGTCCGGGCCGAGCCGGCGGAAGGCCTGCGGGTCGCGGTCGATCACCGCGACCTCGTGGCCGAGCCGCTCCAGGCCCGAGGCCAGGGACGCGCCGACGCGGCCACATCCCATGATCACGACGTGCATGGCGTCTGGGGTCCTTCCGCCGGGTCGGGAGGCCCGGGATGTACGGTTCGTTCCTTCTGTACCGACGGCGACGGGGACGCCGACGACGCGGAGTGAACGCTATCGCGAAGCGGATCGGACCGGGGGCATAGGCTGCGCCCCGTGTCCAAGCTCGCCGTCGCTCTCAAGCGGCTCGTGGTCGGACGACCGCAGCGCAGCGACCGCCTGACCAGCACCCTGCTCCCGAAGCGGATCGCCCTCCCCGTGTTCGCCTCCGACGCCATGTCGTCGGTCGCCTACGCGCCGGAGGAGATCTTCCTGACCCTGTCGGTCGCCGGTGTCGCCTCCTACGCGATGTCGCCCTGGATCGGTCTCGCCGTCGTCGTCGTGCTGCTCACGGTCGTCGCCAGCTACCGGCAGAACGTCCACGCCTACCCCTCCGGCGGGGGTGACTACGAGGTCGCGACGGTCAACCTCGGCAAGAACGCGGGACTGACCGTCGCCAGCGCGCTGCTCGTCGACTACACCCTCACCGTCGCCGTCTCGATCTCCGCGGCCGCGGCCAACATCGGCGCGCTGGTGCCGTTCGTCGCCGAGCACAAGGTGCTGTTCGCCGTCTCGGCGATCGCCGTGCTCACCGCGATCAACCTGCGCGGCATCCGCGAGTCCGGCGCCGCCTTCGCGGTCCCGGTCTACGCCTTCGTCCTCGGTGTCGCGACGATGATCCTCTGGGGGCTGACCCGGGTGCTGATCCTCGGCGACCCGGTGCGCGCCGAGAGCGCCGACCTGCACCTGGTCGCGGAGGGAGACGCGTTCACCGGACTCGCCCTGGTGCTGCTCGTGCTGCGCAGCTTCACCCAGGGCGCGGCCGCGCTGACCGGCGTCGAGGCGATCTCGAACGGCGTGCCGGCCTTCCGCAAGCCGAAGTCGAAGAACGCGGCCACCACGCTGCTGCTGCTCGGGGCGATGTCGGTGTCGCTGTTCATGGGGCTGATCGCGCTGGCGCAGCTCACCGGCGTCCAGATCGCCGAGGACCCGGCGCGCCAGTTCCCCGACGCCCCGCCCGGCTACGAGCAGCACACCATGATCGCCCAGCTCGCCGACGCGGTCTTCGACAACTTCCCGCCGGGCTACTTCTTCGTCATCGTGATGACGGCGCTGATCCTGGTCCTGGCCGCGAACACCGCGTTCAACGGCTTCCCGGTGCTCGGCTCGATCCTGTCCCAGGACCGCTACCTGCCCCGCCAGCTGCACACCCGCGGCGACCGGCTCGCGTTCTCCAACGGCATCGTCGCGCTCGCGCTGTTCGCGATCCTGCTCGTCGTGGGCTTCCAGGCCGAGGTCACCCGGCTCATCCCGCTCTACACCGTCGGCGTGTTCGTGTCGTTCACGCTGTCCCAGGCCGGCATGGTCCGGCACTGGAACCGGGAGCTCGCGCTGGACCCGCCGGTGTCCGAGCGCCGCCGGATCCGCCGCGCGCAGTCGATCAACGGGTTCGGCGCCTGCATGACCGGCGTCGTGCTGATCACGGTGCTGATCACCAAGTTCACCCTCGGCGCCTGGATCGCGATCGTCGCGATGGGCGGGTTCTTCGTGCTCATGCGGCTGATCCAGCTGCACTACGATCGGGTCGCGGCCGCACTCGTCGCCGACGAGACCGACGACGTGCTGCCCTCGCGCAACCACGCCGTCGTGCTGGTCTCCACGCTGCACAAGCCGACGCTGCGGGCGCTGGCCTACGCCCGCGCGACCCGCCCGGACATCCTCGAGGCGGTCACGGTCAACGTCGACGACTCCGAGACCAAGAAGCTCGTCGAGCAGTGGCACAAGCGGAACCTGCCGGTCCCGCTGAAGGTCGTCGAGTCGCCCTACCGGGAGATCACCCGGCCCGTGCTGGACTACGTCAAGCGGATCCGCAGCGACTCCCCACGCAACGTCGTGACCGTCTACATCCCGGAGTACGTCGTCGGGCACTGGTGGGAGCAGGTGCTGCACAACCAGAGCGCACTGCGGCTCAAGACGAGGCTGCTGTTCCAGCCGGGGGTGATGGTGACCAGCGTGCCGTGGCAGCTGCCGTCGTCCTCGCGCGCGCGGGCGCTGTCGCCGCTCCAGGCGCCGGGGGCGTCCCGGCGCGGCTACCCGGGCATGGAGCAGCTGCCCGGCGAACTCCACGACGGCGCGGGCGTCCGGACCGGTGGCGGCACCTCGCCCGCACCCCGTGTCCCGAAGGAGGAGGACCGGTGAACGCCGACACGGCGACCGACTGGACCGACCGGATGCTGGAGCTGCGGGTCGGCCCCGTCGCGCACGGCGGACACTGCGTGGCCCGCGACGGTGACGGTGGCCGGGTCGTGTTCGTCCGGCACGCACTGCCCGGTGAGCTGGTCCGTGCGGTGGTCACCGACGACCCGGGCGGCGCGTTCTGCCGCGCCGACGCCGTCGCCGTGCTGGAGGCGTCCCCGGACCGGGTCGAGCCCGCCTGCCCGTGGGCCGGGCCCGGCGGCTGCGGCGGATGCGACTTCCAGCACACCGACCACGCCACCCAGCGCGTCCTGAAGACGACCGTCCTGCGCGAGCAGCTGGAGCGTCTCGGCGCCGGGGCCGCGGTCGTCGCCACCGCCGACCTCGCCGCGGTCGAGGTCGAGGAGCTCCCCGGCGGTCCGTTCGGCTGGCGCACCCGGGTGCGGCTGGCCGTCGACGACGCCGGTGTCCCCGGCCTGCGCGCCCACCGCAGCCACGACGTGTGCGAGATCGGTGACTGCCCGCTCGTCCCGGCGGGCGCGCTGCCCCCGGTGCTGGAGCGTCGCTTCCGGCCCGACTCCGAGCTCGACGTCACCGTCGTCGGCGACGGGGCGGCCCGGGTCGGCTCCGGCGCCACCGTGACGGCGGCAAACCGCAGCTGGGAGCTGTCGGCCGGCACGTTCTGGCAGGTCCACCCGGCGCTGCCGGACACCCTCGCGTCGGTCGTGCGGGACTGGGCCGACGCCCCCGCGGGCGGCGTCGCCTGGGACCTCTACGGCGGCGTCGGGCTGCTCGGCTCGGTCCTCGCCGGCCAGGTGGGGGAGTCCGGGACCGTGCTGGTCGTCGAGTCCGCCGCGTCCGCGGTCGCCGACGGCGCCGCCGCGCTGGCCGACCTGCCTCAGGTCCAGTTCGTGCAGGGCCGCGCCGAGCGTGAGATCGCCCGGCTCCGGCCCGACCCCGACGTCGTGGTCACTGACCCGCCGCGGGCCGGGCTCGGGAAGGCCGCGGTGCGTGACCTGGCCGCCCGCGGCCCGCGGCGGATCGTGCACATCGCCTGCGACCCGGCCGCGCTGGCCCGGGACCTGTCCCTGTTCGCCACCGCCGGGTACCGCACCGCCGCGCTACGGGCGTTCGACGCGTTCCCGATGACCCACCACATGGAGGCGGCCGCCCTGCTGGAGCGGATCCCGCGGTGACCACCGTCGTCCAGCTCTCGGACCTGCACCTCGGGCGTCCGGATCCGGAGGGCCGGGCCGCCCGCGCCGTCGCCGGGGTCCGGTCGCTGGATCCGGCGCCGGACGTCGTGGTCGTGACCGGGGACCTCGCCGACCACGGCGACCCCGCGGCCTACGCCGGGGCCGCCGCCCTGCTGGCCGGGCTCGACGCGCTGCACGTGCCCGGCAACCACGACGACCGCGTCGCGATGGCCGCCGCCGTCGGCCCGGTGGGGGACCGGCTGCACCGGGTCGGCGGCAGCACGGTGGTGCTGCTGGACACCCTGGTCCCCGGTGCGCCGCACGGCGCGCTGTCCGAGGGCGCCGTCGCGCTGCTCACCGAGGCCGTCCGGGACCCTGCGCCGCTGCTGGTCGCCCTGCACCACCCGCCGGTCGCGCTCGGGCACCCCGTGCTCGACGGGATACGGCTGCGCGACCCCGGCCCGCTGGAGATGCTGCTCGCCGCCCGGTCCGACCCGACGCTGGTCGTGTGCGGGCACGTCCACACGCCGCTGGCGACGACGTTCGCCGGGCACCCGCTCGTCGTCGCCCCGTCGGTGGCGCCCGCCCTGCGCTGGCCGGACGTGCCCGGTGCCGGGGACTCCGACCCGGTCCCGGCGCCGGGTGGGGTGCTGCACGTGCTCGGTGACGGGCCGCCGCGCAGCCGGTTCCTGAACTGGCCGGTGTGAGGCGGGTCCGATGTCGCGGCAACTCGGAACCCGCTAAGCTCGGTTCAGAACTGAATACGCCGAAAGTAGCAAGCCCTCGTAGTCCAATCGGCAGAGACGATGCACTCAAAATGCATACAGTGTGGGTTCGAATCCCACCGAGGGCACCATTGTCCGGAATCGTCGGTGTCACGTGCGACGGTTTCCGCATGCACCCGCCGCACGTCGTCGACAGGGCCCGGTCGCTGTATCGCGGCGGCATGCCGGTTCGGTCGGTGGCCGCGGCCGTCGGCGCGACCGCGGCGGTCCTCCCGGGCGCCTCGGTGTCGACGACACCCAGGGCCGGGTCCACGGCGGTGACATGCTTCTCGCGGCACTGGACCTGACTGTTCCCCCCAGCACGGCCCCGGAATGAAGCACACCCGCGGGATCCGACTCGAACCGTGGCAGCGCGCCGTCGTCGTCACCCGTCCCGGCCGCTTGCTCCGTGGCCTGTTCCATTCCGACGGCTGTCGCACCACGAACCGGGTCCGCGCGGTCCTCGCCGACGGTTCGGTACGTGAGTACTCCTACCCGCGCTGGTTCTTCGACAACACCTCCGAGGGCATCATGCGGCTCGCCGAGGGGGCGCTCGACCTGCTGGGGATTGCGCACCGCCGGGCCCGACGCACGTGTCCGTCGGTGGCCAGGGCCGACGCGGTCGCCGAGCTCGACGCCGCGATCGGACCGAAGACGTGATCGGGTCGCACCCCTCCGATCGGACGGGAAACGCGGTCGACCGGGCGTGTTTCCGCACACGAAAGGCCGAAGTGGCTCGGCTGCTGCCCGGACCGCCGGTAGCGTTGGCCGTCCGGACACCCCGGACACCCCACCGACCGATGAAGGAGTTCTCCGGTGACCGACAACGTTCCCGCAGAGACGCCGGCCGAGGACGGCCCGCAGCCCGGGTGGCGGGTGCTGGTCGTCGAGGACGAGGCCCTGATCCGCATGGACCTGGCCGAGATGCTCTCCGAGGAGGGCTACCGCATCGCAGGTGAGGCCGGCGACGGCGAGGCCGCCATCACCCAGGCCCGCGAGCTGAAGCCCGACCTGGTGATCATGGACGTCAAGATGCCCAAGAAGGACGGCATCGAGGCGGCGTCGACCATCGTCGAGGAGAAGATCGCGCCGGTCGTCATGCTGACCGCGTTCAGCCAGCGCGAGCTGATCGAGCGCGCCCGCGACGCTGGCGCCATGGCCTACCTGGTCAAGCCGTTCGCCCGGCACGAGCTGGTCCCGGCCATCGAGCTCGCCGTCTCCCGGTTCGCCGAGAAGAAGGCGCTCGAGGACGAGGTCGCGAGCCTCAACGAGCGCTTCGAGACCCGCAAGGTCGTCGACCGGGCCAAGGGCCTGCTCATGACCGCGCAGAAGATGTCCGAGCCCGAGGCCTTCCGCTGGATCCAGCGGACCGCCATGGACCGCCGCACCACGATGAAGGCCGTGGCCGCGGCCGTCGTCGAGGGGCTCGCCCCGGCGAAGTCGTCCTGACCGACGACCACCCGCGACCACGACGAGGGGCCCCGCCGATACCGGCGGGGCCCCTCGTCGTCATGGCACGGCTCAGGCGACGCCGAGGTACGCGTCCTTGATCGCGGGGTCGGCCAGCAGGTCGGCCCCGGTGCCCGACCGGACGATCCGCCCGGACTCCAGCACGTAGGCCCGGTGGGCGCGCGACAGCGCCTGCTGGGCGTTCTGCTCGACCAGCAGCACGGTCACGCCCTGCTGGTTGATCTCGGAGATGATCCGGAAGATCTGCGCGATGAACTGCGGCGCCAGCCCCATCGAGGGCTCGTCGAGCAGCAGCAGCCGCGGCTTGGCCATCAGCGCCCGGCCGATCGCGAGCATCTGTTGTTCACCACCGGACAGGGTTCCGCCGACCTGGGAGCGGCGCTCGGCGAGCCGCGGGAAGAGCTCGAAGACCCGGTCGAACTCCGCGGGCAGCTCCTTGCGGTCCCGGCGTGTGTAGGCCCCCATGTCCAGGTTCTCCATGACCGTCATACCCGGGAAGATCCCGCGCCCCTCCGGTGCCTGGCTGATCCCGCGGACGACCCGCAGGTCGGCGCGCAGGGCGCTGATGTCGTCGCCGTCGAAGGTGATCGAGCCGGACGACAGCGGGCGCAGCCCGGACACGACGCGCATGGTGGTGGTCTTCCCGGCGCCGTTCGCGCCGATCAGGGTCACCACCTCGCCCTCGTTCACGGTCAGCGAGATCTCGTGCAGGGCCTGGATGCGCCCGTAGTGCGCACCCACCCCGGTCATCTCAAGCAGAGCCATCGTCGGGAACCCCCAGATAGGCGGCGATCACGGCCGGGTTCTCCCGGATCTCGGCAGGCAGCCCCTCCGCGATCTTGCGGCCGAACTCGAGTACCACGATGCGGTCGGTCACGCCCATGACCAGCCGCATGTCGTGCTCGATGAGCAGGACGGTGTAACCGTCGTCGCGGATGGTGCGGATGAGCCCCATCAGGTCGTCCTTCTCCGCCGGGTTGAAGCCGGCGGCCGGCTCGTCCAGGCAGAGCAGCTTCGGCTCGGTGGCGAGCGCGCGGGCGATCTCCAGGCGCCGCTGGTAGCCGTAGGGCAGGTTGCGGGCCTTCTCCGCGGCGCGGTCGGCGATGCCGACGAACTCCAGCAGCGCCATCGCCTTCTCGATCGCCTCCCGCTCCTCGCGCAGGTGGCGCGGGGAACGGACGAGGGCGCCCAGCACGCTCGTCCGGTGCCGGGCGTCGGTGCCGACGACGACGTTCTCCAACGCCGTCATCTCGCCGAACAGGCGGATGTTCTGGAAGGTGCGGGCGATGCCGAGCCGGGTGATCTGGAACCGCTGCCGGCGCCCGAGCGGGGCGCCCTCCAGCAGCACCCGGCCCGAGGTGGGCCGGTAGACCCCGGTGAGCGCGTTGAAGCAGGTGGTCTTCCCCGCGCCGTTCGGGCCGATCAGCCCGAGGATCTCCCCGCGGCGGATGTCGAAGGAAACGCCGTCGAGGGCGACGAGGCCGCCGAAGCGCATCCCCACGTCCTCCATCGACAGCAGCGTGTCCCCGACCTCGACGGCGATGTCCCGGTCCGGGGCGACGACCTCGGCGACCGCCGCCTCGTGCTCCGCCCGTTCCTGCGGCGTCATCCGGGCGACCTCGGCGACGATTCCGCCCTCGGCCGGTTCCTGGTCCGGGGCGCTCACCGGACCGGCCCCGAGTTCGCGGTGCCTGCGGTCATGGGGTCGTCGGCGGCCACCTGGTCGGGCCGCCCGAGGAGGCGCCGGTAGGCCTCGCGGCCGTAGGTGAGCAGCCGCTGACGGGCACCGAGCAGGCCCTGCGGCCGGAACGCCATGAGCACGATGAGTGCAACTCCGAAGATCAGGTACTTGTAGCCCGCCAGCTCGACGAACCGGTTCGGGATGTAGGACACGATGAACGCGCCGACCACGGCACCGACCTTGTTGCCGGACCCGCCGAGCACCACCGCGGCGAGGAACAGCACCGAGGTCGGGACGTCGAACTTCTGGTTGTTCACGAACCCGACCTGGCCCGCGAACAGGGCCCCGGACAGGCCGCCGATGGCCGCGCCGATGACGAAGGCCCACAGCTTGAACTGCACGGTCGGGACGCCCATGATCTGCGCGGCGTCCTCGTCCTCGCGGATCGCGATCCATGCGCGGCCGACCCGGCTGCGCTCCAGGTTCCCGACCAGCACCAGGATCACGATGGTGATCGTGACGACCAGCCAGTACCAGCTGGTGCCGTTGGAGTTGGAGAACAGCGGCTGGCCCGCGGAGTCGGTGCCCGGCGGGCGCCCGACGCCCTGGAAGCCGACCTGGCCCTTGAGCGGGCCCACGATCGTCGCCAACAGTCGGATGATCTCGCCGAACCCGAGGGTGACGATCGCGAGGTAGTCCCCGCGCAGCCGGAGCGTCGGCCCGCCGAGCAACAGGCCCGCGAGCATCGTGACGATCATGGCCAGCGGCAGCGTCCACAGGTACGGGATGTGCCAGACGACCGAGTCGGGGCTGGTGAACAGTGCGGCGACGTAGGCGCCGACGGCGAAGAAGCCGACATAGCCCAGGTCGAGCAGACCCGCCTGGCCGACCACGACGTTCAGCCCGATCGCCAGCAGCGCGAAGCGGGCCGCGTCGAACAGGGCGATCGGGAAGTTGGTGCCCGGCTCGGTGGTGATCAGCGGCGGGTTGAGCACCGGCAGCGCGTAGATCAGGGCGACGACCGGGAGCAGCCACAGCCACTGCTGCCAGCGGGGCAGGTCGTTCCAGCGGTCGCGCAGGCCGCGCAGGCCGGACGCGCGCGTCGGGGCGGCCGGAGGAGTGGGCGGACTCGTCATACCCGGGCCCTCCCCAGCGACTCGCCGAGAATGCCGGTCGGCCGGATCATGAGGATCCCGACCAGCACGACGAACGCGACGACGTCGGTCCACTGCGCGTTGCCGAGCAGGGTCTGGCCGTAGTTGCCGATCACCCCGAGCAGCAGCCCGCCGAGCAGTGCGCCGCGGATGTTGCCGATCCCGCCGAGCACCGCTGCGGCGAAGGCCTTGATGCCGAGGATGAAGCCGCCGTTGTACTGGACGCCCGCGGGGACCTTCATGACGTAGAACAGCGCCGCCGCGCCGGCCAGGATGCCGCCGATGAGGAAGGTCAGGACGATGACGCGCTCGCGGTTGACCCCCATCAGCGTCGCGGTGTCCGGGTCCTGGGCGACGGCCCGCAGGCCGCGTCCGAGCCGGGACCGGTTCACGAACTGGTCCACGACGACCATCAGGGCGATCGCGGCGACGAAGATGACGATCTGCTGGCTGTCGACCGGGGCCCCGAAGATCGTGAAGACGACCTCGGGCCGGAACATGATCAGTGCGGGCTCCGGGTTGGGCCCGCGCCAGGCGAAGATCAGGTACTGCAGCGCGAAGGACGCTCCGATGGCGGTGATGAGGAACGCGAGCCGGGGGGCGTTCCGACGTCGCAGCGGCCGGTAGGCGATGCGTTCGAGCAGGACCGCCACGATCCCGGCGGCGACCATCGCGACCAGCATCGCGAGTATCAGGTCGGCGACCAGGGCGATCGGTGAGAGATCGGGGGAGGACGGGCCGAAGCCGAGCGCGGCGAGGGTGAAGAACAGGGCGTAGGCCCCGACGATGAACACTTCCGAGTGGGCGAAATTGATCAGTTGCAGGACGCCGTAGACCATCGTGTACCCCATGGCGATGAGCGCGTAGATCGCGCCGTAGGCCAGGCCGTCGACGGTGTTGGCCCAGAACTGGTCGGCGAGGGCGCCGACGTCGAAGCGGATCCAGTCCGGGCCCTGGGCGAGCACCGGTCCGATGGAGGTCAGGAGCACGGGGGTTCCTCACGTGCGTGGGCGTGCCCGCCCGCCCCGGCCGGCGCGGTGGCGACGGCGGCGGGGCGGGCGGGCACGGTCGGAACTGCGGGATCTGCGCGTCCGGCCGGGGCCCGCGGCCGGTCGGGCCGGCTCAGTTGCCGATCTCTCCCACGTAGACGATCTTGCCGTTCTCGACCTTGTAGCCGTAGACGGCCGTGGTGGCGAGCTCGCCGGTGGAGTCCCACTTGAACTGCTTGGACAGGCCGGCGCCGTCGTAGCCCTTGACGAAGTTCTTCACCGCGGCACGGTCGGTCGCACCGGAGTCGATCGCCTTGAGGAGGATGGTCGCCGAGTCGTAGCCCTCCAGCGAGTAGGTGCCGGGGGCGGCACCGTTGCTGACGGTCTTGTAGGCGTCGGCGAACTCCGGGATCAGCTCACCCGGGGTGCAGGGGCAGGTGAAGAACGCGTTGTTGGAGGCGTCGCCCGCGAGCTGGACGAACTGGTCGTCCTTGACGCCGTCCGGGCCGAGGAACACGCCCGTGAAGCCGCGGTTGGACAGCTGCTGGTCCAGCGGGGCGCCCTCGGCGTAGTAGCCGGAGTAGAACACCGCCTGGGGTTGGGCCGAGACGACCTTCGAGACGACGGCCGAGAAGTCCTTCTGGCCGGTGGTGACCTTGTCCTGGCAGCTCGCGTCGATGCCCGTGGTCTGCAGTGCCTGGTTGGTCGCCGCGGCCAGGCCGACGCCGTAGTCGGAGTCGTCCTGGATGACGCAGACCTTCTTCGCGCCCAGCTTGCCGGCCATGAACTTGGCCGCGGCCGGCCCCTGCACGTTGTCGTTGGCCAGTGCCCGGAAGAACGTGGTCCAGCCGTTCTTGGTCAGCGCCGGGTTGGTCGCCGACGGGGTCAGGTGGACCAGGCCGGCCTGCTCGAAGATGCCGCCGGTCGCCTTGGACTCACCGGAGAACGGCAGGCCGATGACGCCGATGATCGGCTGCTCGCTCGCGACCTGGGTGACGATGCCCGGCGCCTTGTCCGGGGTGCCCTCGGTGTCGAACCGCTTGAGCTGCACCTGGCAGCCCGGGTTCGCCTTGTTGTGCTGGTCGATGGCCAGCTGCACGCCGTTGACGATGTTGACGCCCAGCTGTGCGTTGCTGCCGGTCAGCGCACCGGCGTACGCGAGCGTGGTGGTCGGCGCGCACTGTGCCCTGCCGTCGCCCGCCGGGTTCGCGGCGTTCGCCGGAACAGGCAGCGTCGCGACGGCGGGGATGTCCGGGTGGTTGCCCTGCTGCTCGCCACCGCCGCCCTGGCCGCCGCCACCTTGACCGGCGGCGCAGCCCGACAGCGTGAGTGCGAGTGCGACACCGCCTGCGACGACGACGGTGCGCCCCCGCCTACCGGCGCTCTTGAGTCGTGATCCGAACACGTCGGCCCTCCTGCTCGACCGCTCCCCCCGAAAGAGCCGGTCTCCGTACGCCTGCGCCCGTCGGACGAGGTCGGTCGGAAACTAGCCCTCGATTTGAGTGCCAGGAAAGCGGTTGCGCAGTGCTCTTAACCGAAGCGTGACACGCGGGAAAACTGGCCAGGAAGAAGTGATTCGATTCGCCGGAGGACTTCGTTACGACGTGCGGGGTGTCGCGCTCCCGGCGGGTGGGCGCGTGTCGCGGTGCAGGCAGGTCAGCTTCGCGGTGCAGACGCGGCGGCCCTCGTCGTCGACGAGGACGATCTCGCTGGTCGATGTGGACCGCCCGATGTGGACCGGCCGCGCGGTGCCGGTGACCCAGCCCGACGTGGCCGAACGGTGGTGGGTGCAGGCCAGCTCCAGCCCGACCGGGAACCGTTCGGGCAGCGCGTGCATCGCGGACAGGGTGGACCCGAGGGTCTCGGCGAGCACGCCGCTGGCACCGCCGTGCAGCAGCCCGTAGGGCTGACGGTTGCCCGCGACCGGCATGCGGCCGACGACCTCGTCGAGGCCGGCCACGAGGATCTCGATGCCCATCCGGTCGTTGAGCTGTTCCAGGGCGTACTCGGAGCTCAGCTCCGGCAGCTGGTCGGGGGTGATCGGCACCCGTCGACCTTACGTCGGCCCGTGGCCGTGGACGACGGGGCCGCCGCGAGTGTCCCGGGGTGGACGGACGGTGCCGCCCGGCCGTGCGGGCCTCGTCACACGGGAGGCGTGCGGCGGCGTGCATGCTTGTCCGTGCGGACCCGTTCACCGATCTTGGTCGGTGAGACGCCGACCGAGGGAGACCCTATGGCGAACGACAGCAGGCCGACCGCGGCCCAGGCGTGGCAGATGATGCTGGAGGGCAACGGCCGTTGGCAGCGCGACGAGCGCGAGGACCCGCGTCGGTCCGCCGAGGAGCGCGCCGCCGCGGTGGCGGGGCAGACCCCGGCCGCGATGATCCTGTCCTGCTCGGACTCGCGGGTGCCCGCCGAGCTGGTGTTCGACCTGGGCCTGGGGGACCTGTTCGTCGTCCGGACCGCGGGTCAGGTCGTCGACGACGCCGTGCTCGGCACGCTGGCGTTCGGCGCCGGGGCGCTGGGCATCCCGCTGCTGGTGGTGCTCGGCCACTCCCAGTGCGGTGCGGTGAAGGCGGCCGTGTCGGTCGCCTCCGGGCAGCCCGCGCCGGCACCGTCGACGCTGGGCGCCCTGGTCGGCGACATCGTCCCGGTGTGCGAGGGCTCCGGTGAGGCCGCCGTGGCCGGCGCGGTCGACGCCAACGTGCGCCGGGTGGTCGCCCAGCTGACGGCCGACCCGTCGCTGTCGGGGGCGGTCTGCAACAACCACCTCACGATCGTCGGCGCCCGCTACGACCTGGAGACCGGCGCGGTCCTGGAGGTCTGACCACTCAGCCGACTCAGCCGACTCCGCAGACTCGGCCGGCTCAGCCCGGACGGTGGGTCACGAGGATCGCGGTGCCGGGGAACAGCGCGCCGCGCAGCGGCGACCACTGGCCCCACACCCGCTCGTGGCCCTCCGGCCACTCCGGCTCGACCAGGTCGTCGAGCACCAGCCCGGCGGCGACGACGTCGCGCACCCGGTCGCCGAGGGTGCGGTGGTGCTCGACGTAGGTTGCCCGGCCGTCGCCGTCGACCTCCAGGTACGGGGTCCGGTCGAAGTAGGACTGGACGACGGTGAGCCCCTGCTCGCCGGGGTCGTCGGGGAAGACCCAGCGCATCGGGTGGTTCACCGCGAACACCCAGCGCCCGCCGGGTCGCAGCACCCGGGCGACCTCCCGCATGACCCGACCCGGGTCCGCGACGAAGGGGATCGCCCCGAACGCCGAGCACGCGTGGTCGAACGTGGCGTCGGCGAACGGCAGGTGCTCGGCGCCGGCCTGCACGAGCGGCACGGGCAGTCCGAGCGCGGCGTTGAGCCGGGCCGCGTGCCGCAGCATCCCGCCGGAGACGTCGAGCGCCACCGGGTGCGCTCCGCGGCGGGCGAGCCACCGGCTGCACGGGGCCGAGCCGGCACCGACCTCCAGCACCCGCTTCCCGACGAGGTCGGCGGGCGGGCCCAGCAGGCCGGCCTCGTCCTCGTGCAGGTTCTCCGGGCACCAGACGAACGCCTCGTCGCCGATGTCGGAACCGTGCTCGGCCAGGTAGTCGTCGGCGTCGGCGTCCCACCAGCGGCGCCCGGCCGCCTCGGACTCGGCGCTGCCGACGCGGCGCCGGGCGACGCCCGTGGTGCCCACGGCGTCCTCGGCGGAGAAGTACTCGTCGCGGCTGCTCATGACCACCCGATCGTCGCAAGCGCGGGCGGCCCCGCAGATGGCGGACCCGCATTGCCGGGGGGTTCACGGGCCGCGTAGCATCCTTTCCGCACCGTGGTCAACGTGTCGGCCGACCGCGCGGCGCCACTCCAGCGCCGGTCTCGCGGACGTCCGTGCACCGATGTTCCCGGCCACGGGAATCGACGCCAGAGGGTGACTGTTGCAGTAGGAGACCACCACAGTCACAGCTACACGTACCAGAACCGGGGCGCACTGCTGCAGCAGAGCCGACCGGGCCGACCATGCCAGAGAAATCCATCGGAGCACCTCACTACATGTCCACCGACACCACCGCCGCCCCGACCACGCCGCAGGTCGCTATCAACGACATCGGGTCGGAGGAGGACTTCCTCGCCGCCATCGACCAGACGATCAAGTACTTCAACGATGGCGACATCGTCGAGGGCACCATCGTCAAGGTCGACCGCGACGAGGTCCTGCTCGACATCGGCTACAAGACCGAGGGCGTCATCCCCTCGCGCGAGCTGTCGATCAAGCACGACGTCGATCCCGCCGAGGTCGTCGAGGTCGGCGAGTTCGTCGAGGCCCTCGTCCTCCAGAAGGAGGACAAGGAGGGCCGGCTGATCCTGTCCAAGAAGCGCGCGCAGTACGAGCGCGCCTGGGGCACGATCGAGGCGCTCAAGGAGGCCGACGAGCCGGTCGAGGGCACCGTCATCGAGGTCGTCAAGGGCGGCCTGATCCTGGACATCGGGCTCCGCGGCTTCCTCCCGGCCTCGCTGGTCGAGATGCGCCGCGTGCGCGACCTGCAGCCGTACGTCGGCCGCAAGATCGAGGCCAAGATCATCGAGCTGGACAAGAACCGCAACAACGTGGTCCTGTCCCGCCGCGCCTGGCTCGAGCAGACCCAGTCCGAGGTCCGCAGCGAGTTCCTCAACCAGCTGCAGCGCGGTCAGGTCCGCAAGGGCGTCGTCTCCTCGGTGGTCAACTTCGGTGCGTTCGTCGACCTGGGCGGGGTCGACGGTCTGGTGCACGTCTCCGAGCTGTCCTGGAAGCACATCGACCACCCGAGCGAGGTCGTCGAGGTCGGCCAGGAGGTCACCGTCGAGGTTCTCGACGTCGACCTGGACCGCGAGCGCGTCTCCCTGTCGCTGAAGGCGACCCAGGAGGACCCGTGGCGGCTGTACGCCCGGACCCACGCGATCGGCCAGATCGTGCCGGGCAAGGTCACCAAGCTCGTCCCGTTCGGCGCGTTCGTCCGCGTCGAGGAGGGCATCGAGGGCCTGGTCCACATCTCCGAGCTGGCCGAGCGCCACGTCGAGATCCCCGAGCAGGTCGTCCAGGTCGGCGACGACGCGATGGTCAAGGTCATCGACATCGACCTCGACCGCCGTCGCATCTCGCTGTCGCTGAAGCAGGCCAACGAGGGCATGACGGCCGACACCGAGTTCGACCCGACCCGCTACGGCATGGCCGCCGAGTACGACGACCAGGGGAACTACATCTACCCCGAGGGCTTCGACGTCGACTCCGGCGACTGGAAGGAAGGCTTCGACGAGGCCCGCGCGGCCTGGGAGAAGCAGTACGCCGAGGCGCAGGCCCGCTACGAGCAGCACATGGCGCAGATCCGCAAGGCCGCCGAGGCCGAGGCGGAGGGCGGCAACGACATCGCGCCGGCGAACTACTCCTCCGGCGGCGACGACGACCGTCCCGCCGCCGGCAGCAGTGGCGGTGGCCAGGCCGAGTCGGGTGGCTCGCTCGCCAGCGACGAGCAGCTCGCCGCACTGCGCGAGAAGCTCTCCGGCGGGGCCTGACAGCCCCCTGCCGGTCCCACCCCGGACCGGCGCCAGCACCACACCGGGCCCCGGTGACCGTCACGGTCACCGGGGCCCGGCCCGTTTCACGGCGGCCCTTCGGCGCGCGGTGGACACCGGTTCATCTCGCTCGGCGTGTCAGGGTGGACACGCGCGGTGGAGATCACGGTTCGGCTGCGGTTGGTCACGGCGCGCGCACCCGCCCTGAGTCGATCTTCGGGTCGGCCTAGATTGGATGCATGGTCGGCCGTACCGTCCGCCGGACGCGTTCCGGCGAGCTCCTGTCCCACACCCGCCCGTCCCGGCGTCGCGGACGGTCCGCGCTCGCGGGGATCCTGCTGACCGCGGTGCTCGCCGGGTGCGGCACGGCGTCCGGGGACACCGGGATCGCGGTCCCCACGTTCCCGGCCGAGCAGTCCGGCGCCGCCCAGGCCGGGCGGGGGCCGGTCCCGATCGCGCTGCCCACCGACTGTGCGCAGCTCATGGACCCGGAGCAGGCCGGCGCGCTGTTCGGCCAGGTCCTGGGGTCGGTGTCGGTCCAGTCGGTCCGCGGCGTCCCCGAGGCGGCGGTCAACCGCACCGAGCGCACCGCCTGCACCTACCGGGCGGGCGGCCAGACCCAGGCCTTCGGCGGGGCGCGCAACTCGGGCCCGGTGCTGTTCCAGCTCAACATCGGCCGCTACACCGACGCCGCGTCCGCGGCGCGGCAGTGGCAGCTCAACACCAACGCCGAGCGGGGCTCGGCCACCGCGTCGCGCGACATCACCGTCGGCTCGGTCCCCGGCGTCCTCGTCGAGCGGCCGGACGAGACCACCCTCGCGCTGGTCTACGGCGTCGACACGCTGACGTTCATCCTGCCGGTAGCGGCGCCGGGGCAGACCCGGTCCGCGGCCGAGACCCTGCCCGACCTGGCCCAGCGCATCATCCCGGCGTTGACACCGACCCAGCCGCCGTCCGCGCGGCCGACCCCCACCACGCCGCCTGCGGCGCCCGCCCCGCAGGCCGGCGACGGTGCCGCGGGCAGCGCGCGCGGCACCACCTGAGCGCCAACAGGGGTGCCCGGTGCGGCCCGCTACGGTGATCACGTGTTGCGGACAGGGCTGACCGGCGGAATCGGTGCGGGCAAGTCGACGGTCGCGACGCGGCTGGTCGAACGCGGGGCGGTGCTGGTCGACTCCGACGTCATCGCCCGCGAGGTCGTCGAACCGGGCACCGAGGGCCTGGCGGCCATCGTCGAGGCGTTCGGGCGGGACGTCCTCGACGCCGACGGCCGCCTCGACCGGCCCGCTCTCGCCGCCGTCGTCTTCGCCGACGCCGGGGCCCGGCGCACCCTCGACGGCATCGTGCACCCGCTCGTGCGGGCCCGGTCGGACGAGATCGTCGCCGCCGCCGCGCCGGACGCGATCGTCGTGCAGGACATCCCGCTGCTCGTCGAGGGCGGGATGGCCCCGGCCTTCCCACTGGTCGTCGTGGTGGGGGTGGACGCCGAGGAGCGGGTCCGGCGGTTGGTGTCCGCGCGCGGGATGGCCGAGCAGGACGCCCGGGCCCGGATCGCCGCCCAGGCCACCGACGAGCAGCGTCGCGCCGTCGCCGACGTATGGCTGGACAACTCGGGCGACCCGGAGGACACCCGCCGCCGGGTGGACGCGCTGTGGGACGGGCGGCTCACCGGGTTTGAGGAGAACCTGCGGACCGGTCGTCCGGCCGTGGACGGGCCGCCCCTGCTCGTCGAGCACGACCCGGACTGGGCGGCCCAGGCCCGCCGGCTCGCCGAGCGGGTCGCGGTCGCCGCGGGCGGTCGCGGGGTGGAGCACATCGGGTCGACGGCCGTCCCGGGGCTCCCGGCCCGCGACGTCCTCGACCTGCAGCTCGCGGTCGAGTCGCCGGCCGCCGCCGATCTGATCACCGATGCCCTGGTCACGGCCGGGTTCCCGGTCGACGCCGCCGCCCCGGGCGGCGACGCGGGCACGGTGCGGGTGCACCGCTCGGCCGACCCGGGACGGGCCGCGGTGCTGGCCGTGCGGGTGCACGGTTCGCCCGCCTGGCGACACGCGGTCGAGCTGCGGGAGCGGCTGCGCGCCGACGCGACCGCCCGTACCGACTACGCCGCGCACAAGCGCGCCGCGGCGGAGCGGCACGCCGACGACGCGGACCCACGTCACTACCGTGCGTGCACGGCGGAGTGGCGCTCTGATCCGGACGAGTGACCGGATCGGGATGCAGATCACGCGGAACGTGACGATCGGATCGCGCCGGGCCGTTTCTGTAACGCCGCACGCTCGTTGGTCGATCAGGCGGGGCAGAGGGTGCTTCTGCCCGGATCGGCAGCGGTACCTGCGGGTACCCGTCGATCGGACAGGTCACCGCGGTGATCGGCACCGGGTCGCAGGATCCGGTGACGGCGACGAGAGGACACGGGGTTGAGCACAGTGGCCCAGCGTTTCGGGGCGGACGGCGAGTTCGCCGAGCCCGAGCGCGCGCCCGCGTTCCCCCACACGGACCAGTACGGCGGTGTGCCGGAACCCGGCGAGCCGGGCGCGCCCGACCGCGACGCATGGACCGGCGCCGAGTACGGCGCCGACTACGAGGCCCCGCCGATCAGCGGCGCCGTCGTCCAGCAGCACCGCACGCTCCCGCACGGTGAGCTCCGCGCGGACTTCGGCGCGCACCTGGAGACCCACTACCCGCGCCTGGTCGCGCAGCTCTACGCGATCACGCTCAACCCGTACGACGCACACGACGCGGTGCAGGACGCCTACTCGCGTGCCTGGCGCCGCTGGGCCGCGCTGCGTGCCGAACCCGCGGGCCCGGACCACGAGGACGCCGCCGTCGGCTGGGTCCGGCGGGTCGCGATCCGCACGTCGATGCGGCCGCGGATCCTGCGTCGCCGTCGCAGGCCGGCCCCGGAGGAGACCGACCCGCGCACCGGGGCGCTCCTGGAGGCGCTCGGGCGGCTCGCACCCGTCGACCGCAGGGCCGTGGTGCTGCACCACATGGCGGGCCTGTCGACCGGCGCGGTCGCCGAGCTCGAGCGGGTCACCGTGCACGAGGTGCGGCGCCGGCTCGTCCGCGGTCGCGAGGTCGTGACCGAGGGCATGGCCGAGGTGCTGGAGGAGATCATCGGACCGGCGGGTGGCGCGGTCGGGGGACCGCCGCCGGGTCACCGGACGCCGCAGTACGACCTGCGTGGCGGATACCCACCCGCCACCGAGGGGGGACGGGCATGAACGGGTTCGCCGACATCGACCGGGAGTTCCATCGGCTCGACGACGTCCTGGCGGCGGCCGTGCCGCTGCCGGCCGTCGACGACGTGATCTCCCGCGCCGCCGGTGCGCGCCGGGCCACCTCGGCCGCGGCCGCGGCGGTGCTCACAGTCGGGTCGCTGGGCGGGATCACCGCCGTCGCGACCGCGGCCGCGCCCGACGGCAGCTTCGTCGGCCCGCCCTTCGCCATCGCCGCGCCGCAGGCGACCGGCCCGACCCCGGACCCCGTCGAGACCGGTGCCCCGGGTGGCGCGGCCGCCGGCGGGGACGGCCTCCCGCCGGCGTTCGACCCGACCGTCGCGGCGACCCAGGGTGGCGCGCTGCCCGGTGGTGGCGGCTCGCCCGTCGTCCCCGGGCCCGGTTCGGCGCCCGCGCCCGGAACCCCCGGTGCGCCCGTGGTCCCGCCGCCGTTCACCGGTGGCCAGCCGACCCCACCGCAGCCCACCACCCCGCCGGAGCCGACCGACGAGGGTTCGCCCGAGCCGACGACGCCTCCGCCGGCCACGACGAAGCCGCCGGTGACGACCGCGCCCCCGCCGGTCACCACGACGCCGCCGACCTCGACGCCGGAGCCGACCGACGAGGGCACCCCGGAGCCGACGACGACCAACCCGGCCCCGACGACGTCCAACTCGGCCGCGCCCACCACCACCGCGTCGTCCGACCCGACCACGACCACCGGGACGACGACGCCGGAGACCTCGACCAGCGCCGTCGGCCTCGCCCCGGCGCAGTCCTCCGCGCTCTGACACACCCCGGGACACACCCCGGCCGGCCCTCGCGGCCGGTCAGTCCGGAGCGTCCTCCGGCCGGTCCCGCGGCCCCAGGTCGATCCCGAGCGACGCCAGCCAGGCCACGTGGTCGTGGTCGTGGCGGACCAGCCCGTCGAGCACCGCGTGCGACCGTTCCAGGGCGTACTCGGCCAGGTCGGTCCCGACCAGCCCCTGCGCCACGGCGGCGACGAACTCGTCGACGTCGATGACGTCGGTCCCGCGGCCGCGGCGCACGACGAGGTCAAGGTAGAGGTCCGTCATGTGCAGCCGCCTGCCCTCGCGGGAGATCGCGGCGACGTCGACGTACACGTCCTGGTCACGCTCGTGCCCGGGCCGCCACCGCCAGTCCGACAGACACACGCCCAGCTCGGGCAGCACCCAGGTCTCGATCCACCAGGCGTTCGGCCGGGCGACGACGGGCCGGGACAGGTACAGCCCCCAGTCCTCCTCGCGCAGCGTGGCGATCTCGCGGTGGGTCCCCTTGGTGTCGACCTGGACGCCCCGCTCGGGGTCGAAGGTCTGTGTCTTGGGCGGGTGCACGGTCGACCATCCTGCCCCTCCGGCGGCCCCGGCGGGGCGTGCGACGGGAAAGTGTCGGGGGTCGCTCGTACCCTGGTGTCATGGCATTCGCGACCGAGGTCCCGGGCAGCGCGGCGGACTCCCGTGCCCGGGAGGACGCTGCGCACCCGGACGCGGGCACCACCCCGGCGGACACCCCGCGCGCGCACTCCGAGCACCGCCCCGTGGGCGCGGTCGAGCGCAGCACGGCCCCGTTCCGCGTGGTCAGCGAGCACGTCCCGGCAGGTGACCAGCCGGCCGCGATCGCCGAGCTGGACCGGCGGCTGCGTGCCGGCGAGCAGGACGTCGTGCTGCTGGGCGCCACCGGTACCGGCAAGTCGGCCACCACCGCCTGGCTGATCGAGCAGCAGCAGCGGCCCACGCTGGTGATGGCGCCGAACAAGACCCTGGCGGCCCAGCTGGCGAACGAGCTGCGGGAGATGCTCCCGAACAACGCGGTCGAGTACTTCGTCTCGTACTACGACTACTACCAGCCCGAGGCCTACATCGCGCAGACCGACACCTACATCGAGAAGGACAGCTCGATCAACGACGACGTCGAGCGGCTGCGGCACTCGGCGACGATGAACCTGCTGTCCCGGCGCGACGTCGTCGTGGTCGCCTCGGTGTCGTGCATCTACGGCCTCGGCACCCCGCAGTCCTACCTCGACCGGTCGGTCTCGCTGCGGGTCGGCGAGGAGGTCGAGCGGGACCGGCTGCTGCGGCTGCTGGTCGACGTGCAGTACACCCGCAACGACATGTCCTTCACCCGCGGCACGTTCCGGGTCCGGGGCGACACCGTCGAGATCATCCCCGCCTACCAGGAGCTGGCGCTGCGGATCGAGTTCTTCGGCGACGAGATCGAGGCGCTGTACTACCTCAACCCGCTGACGGGGGAGGAGGTCGAGCAGGTCGACGAGATCAAGGTCTTCCCGGCGACGCACTACGTCGCGGGCCCGGAGGCGATGGAGCGCGCCGTGCGCGCCATCGAGGCGGAGCTGGAGGAGCGTCTCGCGCAGCTGGAGAACCAGGGCAAGCTGCTGGAGGCCCAGCGGCTGCGGATGCGGACCCAGTACGACATCGAGATGATCCGCCAGGTCGGGTTCTGCTCGGGCATCGAGAACTACTCCCGGCACATCGACGGTCGCGGTCCCGGCACCGCGCCGGCCACCCTGATCGACTACTTCCCGGACGACTTCCTGCTGGTCATCGACGAGTCGCACGTGACGGTGCCGCAGATCGGCGGCATGTACGAGGGCGACATGTCCCGCAAGCGCAACCTCGTCGAGTACGGCTTCCGCCTCCCCTCCGCGGTCGACAACCGGCCGCTGACCTGGGAGGAGTTCGCCGACCGGATCGGCCAGACCGTCTACCTGTCCGCGACCCCGGGCCCCTACGAGCTCAACCGCACCGGCGGCGAGTTCGTCGAGCAGGTCATCCGCCCCACCGGCCTGGTCGACCCCGAGGTCGTCGTGAAGCCGACCAAGGGACAGATCGACGACCTGGTCGCCGAGATCCGGGACCGGACCGCCAAGGACGAACGGGTCCTGGTCACCACCCTGACCAAGAAGATGGCCGAGGACCTCACCGACTACCTGCTCGAGCTCGGGATCAAGGTCCGGTACCTGCACTCCGAGGTCGACACCCTGCGCCGGGTGGAGCTGCTGCGGCAGCTGCGGTCGGGCGAGTACGACGTGCTGGTCGGCATCAACCTGCTCCGCGAGGGTCTCGACCTGCCCGAGGTGTCGCTGGTGGCGATCCTCGACGCGGACAAGGAGGGCTTCCTCCGTTCCGGCACCTCGCTGATCCAGACCATCGGCCGCGCGGCGCGCAACGTCTCCGGTCAGGTGCACATGTACGCCGACAAGATCACCGACTCGATGCGGTACGCGATCGACGAGACCGACCGGCGCCGCGCCAAGCAGATCGCCTACAACACCGAGCACGGGATCGACCCGCAGCCCCTGCGCAAGAAGATCGCCGACATCCTCGACCAGGTCTACCGGGAGGCCGAGGACACCGAGACCGTCCCGGTGGGCGGGTCGGGCCGCAACGCCTCGCGCGGCAAGCGCGCGGCGGGGGAGAAGGGTCGCGCTCCGGCCGCGGCCGGCAGCTCCGGGGTGGCGGCGAAGGACACGGCGGGCATGCCGCGCGCCGAGCTGGCCGACCTCATCCAGCAGATGAACGACCAGATGCTCACCGCCGCACGGGACCTCCAGTTCGAGCTGGCGGCCCGGCTGCGCGACGAGATCGCCGACCTGAAGAAGGAGCTGCGGGGGATGGACGCGGCCGGGGTGTCGTAGGCGGGTCCGCGGCGGGGCGGCCGGGCCTCCCCGCTACCGTGGACCACCGTCATCTCCCGTCCGGCCGCCGGGTCCGCCCGTCACGCGGCCGCATCCCCGTCCGGCCCGGGCGGCCCGGTCGTTCTCGGAGGAGCCCCGCGTGACCGTCATCCGCACCACGCCCGATCCGGACGTGCCCGCAGCCCCCGGCAGGGGCGGCGCCGCGCTGGTCGGCAGGCTGCGCGCGGCGGCGCTGACCCGGTGGACGCTGGTGGTCACCGTCCCGCTGCTGGTGGCCGCGCTGTACTGGTCCTGGTACCGGCTGCGGAACTACGCGCTCGACCTCGACGTGTACCGGATCGGCGTGCAGGCCTGGCTGGACGGGAGCGACATGTACGGCCGGCTCCCGCTACCCCTGCACGGGCCCGAGCTGCCGTTCATCTACCCGCCGTTCGCGGCCATCACGATGGTGCCGCTGACCGTCGTGCCCTATGCCGTGGCGTTCACCGCGCAGTTCGTCGCCTCGGTGCTGTCGTTGGCGATCTGCATCGCGCTCACGATCCGTGTCGCCTGGCCCGCGGGCGGGTGGCGGGCGCCGTTCCTGCTGGGCGTGCCGGTGCTGGCCGCGGTCCTGCTGATGGAGCCGGTCGCGCAGACCTTCGCCTTCGGGCAGATCAACCTCGTGCTGATGCTGCTGGTGCTGGTCGACCTCCTCGCCCCGCGGACCTGGTGGCCGCGCGGGCTGCTGCTCGGCCTGGCCGCGGCCATCAAGCTGACCCCGGGCGGGTTCGTCCTGTACTTCCTGGTCCGGCGGGACTGGAAGGCCGCGGGGGTCGCCGTCGTCACCGGCATCCTCGCCACCGGGCTCGGGTTCGTCGTCGACCTCGACTCCTCGGTGCGGTACTGGTTCGTCGGCGGGCCGGCCGCCGGGGTGAGCGGCTCGACGTTCTTCTCCAACGAGACCGTGCAGGCCGTGCTCGCCCGCCAGGAGGTCCCCGAGCCCTGGTTCCACATCCTGTGGCTGGGCATCGTCGCGGTCCTGCTGGCGTTGGCCGTGCCGATCATCCGGCGCACCGAGCCGGTGATCGCGATGTCGGCGACGGCCGCCGTCGTGCTGATGGCGACCCCGACCGCCTGGTCGCACCACTGGGTGTGGGTCGTGCCGGCCCTGATCGGGATCGGTGCGCACGCCCTGCGCTATCGCAGTGCGGGGTGGGCCGTGGTCGGCGTGGTCATCGCCGCGATCTTCTACGTCGCGCCGTTCCGCTGGATGCCCAACGTGTGGGGCGTCGAGATGAAGTGGAGCCTCTGGGAGCAGGTCCTGGGGGCCAGCTACGTCATCCCCGCCGCGCTGACCCTCGGGCTCGGCTGCTGGTACGTCACCCGGGGGCCGGGGCGTCCCGGCGGTCCGCGGGCGCCGCGTCCGGAACGGCCGCGCGTCGGCTCCTGACCCTCCGGTGGGCCCCCGGGGCACGACGGCCCGCGACTATGGCGCGGGTCACGGGCGCCCGCCTACTGTGAGGGCCGGAGGTGCCGGTGGAGCCAGTCGACGACGACCGGAACCGGGCAGGCGTGTGTGCCGTCCGCCCGGGGACCGACCTCGGTCGGCACGCCCGGATGCTGTCCCGGCTGCACGACGCGGTGCTGTCCGGCGACGCCCGCCCCGGCGACACGGCCCGCGGCCGCCGGCTGGTCACCCGGTCCTGGGACCGGGTCCGGGCCCAGGGCGTGGACCCCGACGCCGGTGAGCCGCCCGGCCCGCTGGACGCCGCCGTCGTCGAGCAGCGGCGGGCGCCCTCGCCGCTGGCCCCGGTGCTGCCCGCGCTGCGTGCCGCGCTGACCTCGGTCGCCGAGGACGCCCGGCACGTGATGGTCGTCTGCGACGCCGACGGTGTCCTGCTGTGGCGGGAGGGCTCGACCGCGGTCCGCCGCCGTGCCGACGCGCTCGGATTCACCGAGGGCGCCGAGTGGTCCGAGCGGTCGGTCGGCACCAACGCGATCGGGACCGCGCTCGCCGAGGGCGGGCCGGTGCAGATCTTCTCCGCCGAGCACTTCGTGCGCAGCCACCACGGCTGGACCTGCACCGCGGCCCCCGTGCACGACCCGCGCAGCGGGGAGCTGCTCGGTGTCGTCGACCTGTCCGGGCCCGCCGAGACCGTCCACCCGACGACCGTGGCGCTCGTCGACACCGCGGTGCGGCTCGCCGAGGCCGGGCTGTGGCAGCGCCACGAGGCACGCCTCGACGCGCTGCGCACCATCGGCGCCCCGATGCTCGCCGGTGACACCGGGCCCGGCCTGGTCGTCGACGACCACGGCTGGGTGGCCGCCGCGTCCGGGCTGCCCGGCGTGGAACGGGTCGCCGCGCCGGTGCCCGAGCGTCTGATCGCCGTGCACGGGCTCGGTCCGTGCCTGCCCGAGCCGGTGCCCGGCGGCTGGCTGCTGCGCCCGGCGTCCGGCGGGGGCAGACGGATGCGGCTGCGCCTGGACCTGGACGGCCGTCCGCCGCAGGCCGTGATCGAGGGCACGACCCGCTGGGTGCACCCGCTGTCGACCCGGCACGCCGAGGTCCTGGTGCTGCTCGCCCGGGCCGGAGCGGGCGGGCTGGACGCGGCCACCCTGTCCCAGGGGCTCTACGGCGACCGGGCGCACCTGGTCACCGTCCGCGCGGAGATGTCCCGGCTGCGCCGGAACCTGGGCGGCATCCTGCTGGCCCGCCCCTACCGGATCGCTCCCGAGGTCGAGCTGGACCTGGTGGGGCTGGCGGACAGCCGGGTGGTGCGCGAGTCGAGCGCGCCCGGCGTCGCCGCCCTGCGCCGCGACTGACACCCGGGGCCTGCAACCCGCCTGCAACGCTGTCCGGGACCCGCGTCACCGGCTGGACTGGGGCGCGCGGGAACGTCCCGCCGTGGCGGGGAGGCCGCCCCCGGCGGCCCGCGCGAGCGAACTGGGAGGCCGACGTGGGTGTCGCCGTGGTCACCGGAGCCGGACGCGGGATCGGTCGGGGCATCGCCCTGCGCCTGTCACGCGACGGGCACGCCGTCGCCGTCAACGACCGGGACGCCCACGGCGCCACCGCCGTCGCCGAGGAGATCCGCGCGGCGGACGGGACCGCGGTGGCCTACCCGGCCGACGTCACCGACCCGGACGCGGTCACCGCGATGGTCGGCCAGGTCGCCGAGGAACTCGGCGGGCTGGACGTGATGGTCGCGAACGCCGGCATCGCACAGGTCAAGCCGCTGCTGGAGGTGACCCCGGAGGACCTGCGCACGATCTTTGTCGACGACGGCCTGAGACTGACCCCCTGACGTCGGATTGGGATTGACCCCTTCTGGGCGACGCTGAGGGGGTGTTGTCGGTGGAGGACTGGTCCGAGATCCGTCGTCTGCATCGGGCGGAGGGTGTCCCGATCAAGGAGATCTCCCGCCGGCTGGGAGTCGCGCGGAACACGGTGCGTTCGGCGCTGCGGGCGCCGGGCCCACCGCGGCGGGAACGGGGCCCGCGGGGTTCGCTGGCTGATGCGGTCGAGCCGCAGGTGCGGGCTCTGTTGGCGCAGTTCCCGCGGA